>NZ_BAAGGQ010000002.1:0-204486 GCF_054658595.1 Lactovum odontotermitis | reverse complement strand
AGGAAGACGGACTCTGGGGACTGGTGACTGATGTCCTTCAAACGGTTGCAGGAGCTGTTATCACAGCCGCAGGACTTGGGCTGACACCGTTTACTGGGGGATTATCGCTCGGCCTCGTCGGCTTGGGCGGAATGATGGTAGTCGGCGGTGTGAACAGCGGCGTCAATCACTTCTCCATGGCTGTGAGCGGAAAAGGCTTGAACCTTGTCGGCATGGCAACAAAAAACGTTGGACAATGGTACAATAGTACTTTAGGGAAGTCTCTAGGGCAGGAAGGCGAAGCTGGCTTTATCAACGGCTTTCTCTCCGGAAGCGGTGAAATGGTGTCGGGGATGGCACAGTTCAACGTGGCAGGCACAGCTGAAGGAGTTTACACCCTGGCGACCAATGGAGAAGCCCGTGCCCAGTTCGGTGCAGGTGTCGGGAACTGGTGGAACCAGCTGGCAGGCGGGAACGCAGTTGTACAAGGGGAGACAGCGGCCTTTGCGGCAAGCTTCTTTGTCGGAGGCGGCAGCGGCACCATTGGAAAGGCGGGTGACGCGACGAGTCTCGTCACAAAGCTTGGGAATGTCAAGACCCTCGCGGCGGGCAAAGCCTTCAATCTTGTGGATAACTTATCGGGTAAGATGTCGGAGTTCCGTGCTGTTGTGAACAGCGGAGGTGCTCGTTATGCTTTTGCGGGAGCAGGAGACAGCCGCTCAATCCTTAGTGTGGCAGGTAAAACGGCGGATGACTTACCTAAGACTGGGGTTAAGATGGCTTTCAGTCAGAAAATTGACGATGGAGTCTCAAAAGTTGAGTCAAAGCTTGAAACAAAAGCACTATTTAGTAAAAAATACAGCACAAAAATTGATTCTAAAGTAGTTGAAATCCCAAAAAACACTAATCTGCCTGACTTCGTGCAAAAGACCTTCGCTGATGGTCAATATCGCACGGTGGTGACGACGGAGAAAGAAACAAAATTATACAGATTGTTTGGCGGAGAAGCTGATGCTGGAGGAGGATTTGCGACAACCTCTCCAGCAACTTCAAGAATACAATCAAAAATTGATTTAGCATTACTGCCTGAATGGAAAGGAACTCGAATGTACGAAGCTGAAATAATTGTTCCTAAAGGTACAGAATTAAACATAGGAAAAGTAGCCCACCAAACCATAAAGGAAACCGGAACAGTTCTTTCGGGAGGTGCTGATCAAATACTACTTCCTAAAGATTGGCCACTTGATTGGATCAAGCATATTAGTCGAGTTGCATCGAAATAAGAGGAGGAAAGATGTATAAAAAAATAATTTCTACATGTATACAAATTCAGAATTTAATTGAAATTGAATTTCCTAGGCAAAAAGACTTCAATGGTATCATAAATAATATCTATAGTATCATTGATAAGATAAAAATCGAAGCTGAGCAAGGTGTCATCTCTGTTGCTAGTAGGATTAATTGGGAAAATAAGATACGGCAATTTGTAGACGATACAACACATTATGATAGTCCAATTATTTATCAGATAGAACAATTAGAGAAAATAGTGAGAGGAAATGATGAGAACTCAAATTCAATCAAGCAATAAGCATTTGATAGAGTTGATACAAGAATTTCGTAGAAACGCTACGGCTGATAATCAACAATTAATTTACCAAGAGCTGACAAAAGTTCAATTGCTTTTGCCAGTTATTACAGAAGGTAGTAATAAAATAAGAATTGTTAGAATAACGGATGAAAATAATCAAGAATATTTACCGGCTTTTATTGATTTAGAAAGCTTGAAAGGATTTGATGATGATTTTCAAGGCTTAGCATTAACGCTAATTGAATATAGCGAAATGGTGAGTGGAGATCCCGCAATCATGGGGATTGCCATAGAACCTCAAAAAGAGAATTTTGTTCTAAATGTAGAAAATATTGATTACATAAAAGATATTCTATTTGAAAAAAGTATATCTTTTGGAATACCTGAAGAATATCCAACTAAATTTACAGATGCTCTTTCAAAGTTATTTGATAAAGATAAAAAAGTTAAAAAAGCATTTTTATCACAAATTGTCAAGGAGAACGAAATGAGCTTGTTGCTTTTGATTGATGATACCAGTCACGACAAAGATATATTCAAAAGTATTAGTGAGTTAGCAAAACAATATTTAGCTGCAGATAAACCTTTGGATGTGATATTTCTTGATACGGAAATAGGAGAAAAAATTAGTGAACATATCCTCCCTTTCTGGATTAAGCGAGGAGGAACTTTTGGTGGGGACAGAGAAGACACCGGAAAAGCTCCAGGAGAACTGGGACAGCTATGAGGCGACAGACCCGGGATTTGCGATGGTCCAGGACTTACTGGCACGGACAAGAGACCTGATTAAGAGCACGCTCCATGTTCCCCGAGGCTATGAATACCGGACCGGCTCTTTCAAAGGCCTGATAACGGCTGATTTCCTCACGTCTTTTCAGGCGAATGCGAATTATGCGCAGAACACGCAGAACCAGAAGGAATTCACGAAAGCCTGGGACAGCATTAACGCCGAATATAAGCGCGACCAGAAACGTTTAGCTGCCGCGGCCGCGAAGAAACAGGCGCAGGAAGACGGACTCTGGGGACTGGTGACTGATGTCCTTCAAACGGTTGCAGGAGCTGTTATCACAGCCGCAGGACTTGGGCTGACACCGTTTACTGGGGGATTATCGCTCGGCCTCGTCGGCTTGGGTGGAATGATGGTAATCGGCGGTGTGAACAGCGGCATCAATCACTTCTCCATGGCCGTGAGCGGAAAAGGCTTGAACCTTGTCGGCATGGCAACAAAAAACGTCGGACAATGGTACAATAGTACATTAGGGAAGTCTCTAGGAGATACTGGAGACGGCGGTCGCTTGAACGGTTTTATCAGAGGGGCAGGTGAGATGGTCTCCGGGATGGCACAGTTCAACGTGGCAAGCACAGCCGAAGGGGTCTACACCCTGGCGACCAATGGAGAAGCCCGTGCCCAGTTCGGTGCAGGTGTCGGGAACTGGTGGAACCAGCTGGCAGGCGGGAACGCAGTCGTACAGGGAGAGACAGCGGCCTTTGCGGCAAGCTTCTTTGTCGGAGGCGGCAGTGCCACCATTGGAAAGGCTGGCGACGCGACGAGTCTCGTCACAAAGCTTGGGAATGTCAAGACCCTCGCGGCGGGCAAAGCCTTCAATCTTGTGGATAACTTATCGGGTAAGATGTCGGAGTTCCGTGCTGTTGTGAGCAGCGGAGGTGCTCGTTATGCCTTTGCGGGAGCAGGAGACAGCCGCTCAATCCTTAGTGTGGCAGGTAAAACGGCGGATGACTTACCTAAGACTGGGGTTAAGATGGCTTTCAGCAATCTGGAATCAAAAGCCTCTAAGGCAAATGGCAAGTTGGATGATTTAGCTTCTAAAGGTTCTAGTGAGTTACGACTCCAAGATGGTGACACTTTCTCTGCAAAACTTCGTGGAGATACAAAGACGATTGAGGGATTGACGGTCAAAGATTTCGATTATGTGAAGAGGAATCCGCAAGAAGTAGGGCAACTAAGAAAAGAATTTGATAGCTCAGCGCGTAAAAACTATTTGAAGATTCTTTCCAAAAA
Source organism: Lactovum odontotermitis (assembly GCF_054658595.1). Classification (NCBI taxonomy): domain Bacteria; kingdom Bacillati; phylum Bacillota; class Bacilli; order Lactobacillales; family Streptococcaceae; genus Lactovum; species Lactovum odontotermitis. Next base: position 200,896 of record NZ_BAAGGQ010000002.1, on the reverse strand, counting down.
TGATGACTACTTAAGACAAAATGGTTTATCAGATTTAGACATTAAAATGATGAAAAATGGGAGAGTTCCAAGAGGGTATCAGGTGCATCATAATCATCCGCTGGACGATAGTGGAACAAATGACTTTGATAATTTAATTCTTATCAAAAATGATCCATATCATAAGTTAATTACAAACTATCAGAAAGAAACCGTGGGCTCACTTGAAGTGGGACAAACTAAAACCATCCCGTGGCCTGAACTGACAAATAAAGTTTTTAATGGAGGTGTGCGATGACTTGGAAAGAATCATTAGTGGAACTGAATAAGGATAATGAACAATACGGTGAAAGTGCTAATTTACCAGCAAATAATATTGATGAAGTTGTAGCATTTGCTGCAAATAAGTTTCATCTCTGTATTCCAAAAGAATTCACTGAGTTTTGGAAAGTTCAAAATGGACTAGAATATGATGGAAATGTTTTTTATCAGGCAGATATAGAATTGTTTGATGATATTGATCCGCTGGACATGGATACGAATAATGCGATTATAGCCAGTAATATTATTTGGCATGAAAATGCTGATTTTGCAGATTATACATTCTTAGGCGACGGGAATATTGACTGGTGCGTGTATGATAGGAGGGATAAAAAATATAAGATATTGGATAAACCCTCCGGAGAGATAATCGAAACATTTGACACCTTTGATGAATTTTTCTCTACATATCTTGAACGATTAGTCGAACAAATGTAAAGCTGGTCATAATAGAAATCAACGAAGAAAACCTAAGGCATCAAGGGGAGGATTTATCAGCTTAATCAGCATTTGTAGGAAAATAAATATGACAGAGATGAAAGAAATTTATTTTAGTAAAGCGAATCAGTTAACCGTTTACTCAGATGGAGAGCATTACGAGTTAGAATGGATGTCATGGGGACATGATATTAAAGAAATTCGTAAAAAAATAGAACGCGCCGATTTTGAAGCATATAAAAACGGCACTCATTCTGGAGATGATTTAATATTTAAGGCACAAAGCGGTGTGTGGCCAGCTCCTAAAGAAGTGCAGGATATGGTGAAAAAAGAACGAGCAGAAAGTCGTCCCATTACACTAATTTCTAACCCAAAAAATCAGAAGCTATTTTCACAAGACGAACTCAAGAAATTAATACCTTTGGCAGAAAAGGCTTGGATAGACTGGAAAGGCAAACTGCCAGACAATTATGTTTCCCCGATAAAAAATGAAAAATAATATTTGTTGAACTAATATTGCATTGTTTATCTAATACAATTTTAAATCTTCTTGTGGCAGAAGGCGCCAATTTTACTTGTGCTGCTCTATGAAAGCAGTAAAACGCCTATCCTGAAAAGTTTTTCCAAACGGAGAACCAGGAGGATTTAATTCAAGTCACGTTTTTGGAGGTGAATGATGTCAGAAAAGATTTTATACAAGAATAATGAATATCACATGATGGTTACAGAAAAAGAAAATGAGCTTATTTTGAGTTGGGAAGATGCCTATGGGCATAATAATTTAACTCCGATTTCTAAAGATGTTCTTGAAAAAATTACAACAGGAGAGGGGACACTTTTCCAGGCGGAATGTCAGAAGCGGTTATGAATAATATCGGAGAAAAGGAAGGAGATTTCACATGGCACCCACTAAAATAACATGGGAAGAAGTAAAAAACTATAACTATAATAAGGTTAGTAGTAAAAATAATGTTTATAAAAATAACGGACAATACTATTTTGTTACAGAAGAGGGAGAAATCGCTCCTCAGATAGTTGTTTACAAATTATCAGAGGAGGACTACCAATTTCTTGAGAAAGGAAAACGTAGTGCAGCTGAAATTCATTTTAAACTACAAAATGATGCCTGGCCTCCAACTGAAAATGAAAAAAATGAGGCAAATAGAAATTTTATTCGTGATACTCCTACTGCTTTGATTTCTAATTCATCATCGCAGGAATTATTTTCTCATGAAGAGCTTAAAAGATTAATTCCTATTGCAGAAAAACAATGGATAGACTGGAAAGGAAAACTTCCAGACAACTATGTTTCCCCTATTGTCTTCCCAGACCCCCGTCATCGAAATCGCCATTGAGCCTAAGCCTAAGGCTGACCAGGACAAGATGGGTACAGGCCTGCAGAAGCTGGCTGAAGAGGACCCTTCATTCCGCGTGTCAACGAACCAGGAAACTGGCGAGACGGTCATTGCCGGTATGGGTGAGCTCCACCTTGATGTCCTTGTCACACGTTTGAAAGACGAGTTCGGGGTTGAGGCCAATGTTGGTGCACCTCAAGTATCTTATCGAGAGACTTTCCGTGCCCCTGTTACTCAAGCGCGCGGCTTCTTCAAGCGTCAGTCTGGTGGTAAAGGTCAATATGGTGACGTCTGGATTGAATATACACCGAATGAAGAAGGAAAAGGCTTCGAATTCGAAAATGCCATCGTTGGTGGTGTCGTTCCTCGTGAATACATCCCAGCTGTACAAAAAGGACTGGAAGAGTCCATGGCAAATGGTGTCCTTGCTGGCTATCCGCTGGTTGACATCAAGGCGAAGCTTTATGACGGTTCATACCATGAAGACGATTCATCTGAAAAGGCCTTCAAGCCACTGTGCGATGCACTTTTCGGCAGGAATCAGGGGAGCTACAACATTTGCCATAAAAGCGCGCCCTGCGCTTTTTTCAATAAATCTGCTATAATAGAATTTCATGATTCGTTCAAAATATGACTGGAAATTACTGGAAGCAGCGCCTTCTGACATTACTGAAGAATTCCGGAAAATCACAAAAAAACTGAAATTAGACCCGCTGGCCAGCGACACGCTTTGGGAACGGGGCATACGAAGCCCTGAAGAGATTGAGGCCTTTCTGAACCCGTCGCTCGAGCAGCTCCACGACCCCTACCTGCTGCACGACATGGACAAGGCCGTGACGCGCATCCGCCAGGCCATCGAGACAGGCGAGAAAATCCTGATTTACGGCGATTACGATGCCGACGGCATGACCAGCGCCAGCATCATGAAGTCAGCGCTGGACGAGCTCGGCGCCGACGAGCAGGCCCAGGTCTACCTGCCGAACCGCTTCACAGACGGCTATGGCCCAAATCTTGACGTCTACCAGTACTGGATTGAAAAAGAAGAAATTACGCTGATTATTACGGTGGACAATGGCATAGCTGGTCTTGAGCCGATTGCCTGGGCACAGGAACACGGCGCAGATGTGATTGTGACAGACCATCATTCACTCGCGGACGAACTGCCGAATGCCTTTGCGATTGTCCACCCGCGCCATCCCGAGTCCGAGTATCCATTTGATGACCTTTGCGGAGCCGGTGTGGCCTTTAAAGTTGCAACTGCACTGCTAGAATCAGTGCCCGTAGACATGCTGGACCTCGCAGCCATCGGAACAGTCGCCGACATGGTCAGCCTGGCCGATGAAAACCGGGTGCTTGTCAGCCTCGGCCTGAAACAGCTGCAGGCCACAGACCGCGTCGGACTGCTTGAGTTGATGCGCCTCGCCGGCAGCGACATGTCAAATTTGACAGAAGACACTATCGGCTTTCAAATTGCCCCGAGACTCAATGCGCTGGGACGCTTAGACGACCCGAACCCCGCCGTCACGCTCTTGACCGGCTGGGACGAAGAAGAGTGCCTCGAAATCGCCAAAAATATTGATTCCTGGAACACGAAACGGCGCAGCATTACCGGAAAAATTTACGAAGAAGCAGAGGCTATGCTGGACGAAGAGGCACCTGTACAGGTGCTCTATCACGCCGACTGGCACAAAGGCGTGCTGGGCATTGTGGCCGGCCGCCTGCTGGAGAAAATCCACCGCCCAGTTATTATGCTGGCCGAGGAAGACGGTATCCTCCGCGGTTCGGGCCGCTCCATCGAAGCTTTCAACATTTTTGACGCACTGAATGCCCACCGTGAGCTCTTCATCGCCTTCGGCGGCCATGCACAGGCCTGCGGCTTAACCATCGCTCTTGAAAATGTTGACAAACTGAAAACCGCTTTGACAGAGGAAATCTCAGCGCAGAATGTCGATTTAGACAAAAAAGCTGAAATCACACTGGTTGATACACTTGAGCTTGACACGCTTTCGCTGGACACGGCAAAATCTCTGTCAAAACTGGCCCCGTTCGGAATGAACAACCCGCTGCCGAAATTTCTGCTCAAAGATTTTAAAGTTGTCCAATCTAGAACCATGGGCGCGAATAACCAGCACCTGAAACTCCGTCTTGCACAAGGAAAAACACAGCTTGACGCAATTTATTTCGGACACGGCGACGAGCAGCTCGAATTTGAACAGGCTGACACAGAATTGGCGGTCACGCTGTCGACGAATTCCTGGAACGGGCAGACCACGCTGCAGATGATGGTGGAAGACGCCAAGGCCGACGGCATCGAACTGATTGACATCCGCGGCCGCCAGATTTCCCTGCCGGAAAACGCATTTATATTTGAGAAAAATTCTCCTAAAAATGCTATAATGGAAAATGTGCTTGTCGTTCTTGACGCGCCTGAAAATTCAGCTGAACTGGCTGATTTAGCCGCATTTATCAAGGAAAACGACTTCCGGCTGATTTATTTTAAAAATCAGCTAAAGAAAAAATATTATCTTTCAGGCCCTGGCACGCGCGAGCAGTATGCGGCACTTTACAAGGCTCTGTATCAATTCCCTGAGTTTGATGTGCGCTATAAACTAAATAATCTGGCAAGTTATCTCAAGATTCCTGCGCTTCTGCTGCAGAAAATGATTCAGGTTTTTGAGGAATTAGGCTTTGTCAGGATTAACGAGGGTCTGATGACGCTTATTAAGGACGCGCCGCATAAAGAAATCAGCAGCAGTCAGATTTACCAGCGTTTACAGGAAACGATTCAGCTGCAGGAACTCTTTGCATTGGCCCCCGTGAAAGAAATTTACCAGAGACTTACCAACTAAAGTTTTGAAGAAAGGCATTAAATGGAACTTTCAGATTATATTGCAACTATAAAAGACTACCCGCAAGAAGGGATTCTTTTCCGCGACATCACGCCGCTCATGGCCGACGGCAATGCTTACAACTACGCTTGTACCGAAATTGTACAATATGCCCGCGACAAGGAAATCGACCTGGTTGTTGGTCCAGAAGCCCGCGGTTTTATCATCGGCTGTCCCGTGGCCTATGCTTTAGGCGTGGGATTTGCGCCTGTCCGCAAGCCCGGGAAACTTCCCAGAGAGACAGTTGAAGCGACCTATCAGAAAGAGTACGGCACAGACACACTGACGATTCACGCCGATGCGATTAAGCCTGGTCAGCGCGTCCTGATTGTTGATGATTTGCTGGCAACCGGCGGCACCGTTCAGGCAACGATTGAGCTGATTGAAAGACTCGGCGGAATCGTGGCCGGCTGCGCTTTCATCATTGAGCTGGATGACCTGAAAGGGCGCGAAAAAATCGGTGATTACGACTATAAAGTCTTATTACATTATGATGGTGATTGACAGAATCATTAAATTTAGCTAAAATAGACCAGATAAACATTTTGAGTGAGAATTCAAGATGTTTCATTGTTTCAGATAATTCGTCAAAAAGGCGAGACAGCTGCGAGGATAAAAGGAAAAAATGAAAATAAAAGCACTTGATGGGCAAAAAATCGAAGAACTTTCAATGATTGAAGTCGCACATGCTATTCTGGATCAGAAAGGCGAAGAGATGCCTTTTGCTGACCTAGTCAAAGAAGTTCAGGATTATTTAGAGAAGTCAGACGAGCAGATAAAACAGACCTTGTCCCGTTTTTACACAGATTTAAATACGGACGGTTCATTCATTCCGCTGGGAAACAACACTTGGGGCCTGCGCTCCTGGTATGCCATCGACTCCATTGACGAAGAGACGATTTCACTGGATTACTTCGATGATGAGGGCAAAATCAAGGAAGAGGTCATCGATGATGCTTCGGATTCTATCGTTCCTCTGGAAGGCGATGAAGAGGAGACCGAGGCCTTCTCAACCAAGAAGCTTGCGAGCATTGATTACGACGTCAACGATGACGATGAGGATGACAATGAAGCCAAGGCTTACGACGCAGAGCTTGCCGAAGTCGAAGTTGATGCTGATATTCCAGAGCTCGAAGTTGTCGAAATTGACGAAGAGCTTGATGATGACGATGAATTAGAAGGTAACGATAGGCACAAATAATTTCAGGAGGCTGTTTTGGCACACGATTCAAACAGTGATACATCATTTGAAGACTTCTTCAGAGAAGCTTTCGGGAATGAACCGGAAAGTGAGTCCCAGCATAAGACTGGGACCCCTATTTTTGCTGACCAAAAAGTCCCGGACGATATCATGGCAGCAGCTCAGCAGGCAATGTTTGAGCAGGGAAGCTTGACAAATGACCGAGCAGCTCGACAGAATACAGAAAAGAGCGAGCTGAAAAGTGATTCCGCTGCAATTGCTTCAGACAATGAGAGTAAGCTAGGGGAAGATGAAAATGATGATGATTCGGCTCATTTACTAAAAATTTCCAAGGTTCGCTTCATTGATAATTTACCGAGAAAAAAGCTGAGGTCGGCAGCTTCTCAACCGGCTCAACCAGTTCAACCTGCGCCAGAAGTTCCTGTGACGCCGGTTAGTCCTGCTCAAGCAAATCAGGCAGAAAAAATAGCTGCACAAACGGCTCCATCAGCTGGTGCTAAAGCGCAGACCGACGGGCCGCTGAATCAGACTGTACCGAAAGAACGGGATGAGCATTCTTTCCGTGATGAAATCATGGCGCGTCTGCATGCAGAGACTGAAAGTTACACACATCAAGCTGCGGTTGACAATTCCCAGCCGGATTCCCCGATGCAAGCGCAAAATCCGTCAGCTAGGCCGAATTCTCCAGCAGCTCATGACAATCAGCAGCCCATGCAAGGCAGAGTTGCCGGACGACCGTCCTCACCAGCTTCTCCGACCAAGGAAGATTTTCTGGCAGCCGCGGGTGCTAAACCTAAAAACATGCCCAAGCAGTTTTCGCCTCAAGACCTTCAGGACAGCGAGACAGACCAATTTAGCAAAGTTTACATTCCGCCGCGGCAGCCGGCAGAAACTCGGGTTCACAATTATACGGCACCGATTGATGATGACGACGATGACGACGATTATGACGATTATGATACACCGAGCCGTTCAGGACGCAGGCGAAGCTCAAATCGTGCTGAGCAGAGTGTTCAAAGGCACGGTCGGGAGTCAAAAATTCATATCGGCCGCTCAATCGCAATCATTTTAGTCGTAGTAGTTCTCGCCTTAGGCGGATTCGGCTACTTTTACGTACAGAATAACCTGAAGGCCGTAGAGCCCAAGAACAAGACAGTTCAAGTGATTGACATTCCTGAGAGTACCTCTTCCAAAGGCGTTGCTCAAATTCTGAAAAAGAATAACCTGATTAAAAACGCTATGGTCTTCAGTATTTATACTAAAGTTAAAGGCTTATCAGATTTCAGAAGCGGTTACTATAAACTGAACAAATCAATGACACCTGTCCAAATTGCTAAAGCGCTGGAAAAAGGCGGCTCAGCCACTTCTCCATCTGTGGGCAAGATAACGATTCCGGAAGGCTATACCATTGAGCAGATGGCCACAGCCTTTACGGTCAACGCAGCTAGCAAATCATCAGATAAAACGCCTTTTAGTCAGAATGATTTTCTGAATGTTGTAAAAGACCCGGCATTCATTGCTGAAATGGCGGCGAAATATCCGCAGCTGTTTGCCAGCTTGCCGGCGGCCGATTCCGGCGTGAAGTATCAGCTGGAAGGCTACCTTTTCCCGGCTACATATGATTATAATGCTTCGACAACAGCTAAAAGCATTGTTGAGCAGATGATTGCAGCGATGGATACAACTTTGCAGCCCTACTACGGGCAGTTGACGGACCTAGGCTTAGATGTCAACACTTTGCTGAGCCTGTCGGCTTTAGTTGAAAAAGAGGCCAACAGCGAAGATGACCGTAAGAATGTCGCAGATGTCTTCCTGAAGCGTTTGAATGAAGGCTGGACATTAGACACTAATGTAGCTCTACTCTACGCTGAAGGAAAGCTCGGCACAAAAATTACAGCAGCTGAAGATGCAGCTCTTGACACGACAATGGATTCCCCGTATAATCTATATCAAAATCAAGGAACAGGCCCCGGCCCGATTGCCAGCCCAAGCGCGATATCAATTGCCGCTGTGATTAATCATACATCGAATCCGTATTATTATTTCGTTGCTGACCCAAATACAGGAACCATCTATTTTGCGGAAACCGAAGCAGGGCAGGAAGCCAATCAAGAGGAGTATCTAGGCATTTCAGCCAATGGATGATTCATCTCAATAAATCGAAAAAGATTAAGAAATAACAAAATAAATCTAGTTAGAGGAAATTATGGCAGAAAAAGTTTATCAAATGACCCGTGAAGGTCTGGAAAAATTGGAAAAAGAGCTGGAAGAGCTGAAACAAGTTAAGCGTCCGGAAATTGTCGAGCGTATCAAAGTGGCACGCGAATACGGCGACTTGTCGGAAAACTCAGAGTACGAGTCAGCCAAAGATGAGCAAGCCTTCATCGAAGGCCGTATCACAACAGTTGAAACAATGATTCGCTATGCTGAAATCGTAGACAGCGCAAGCGTTGCAAAGAATGAAGTCGCTTTAGGTAAGAAAGTCAGTTTTATCGCTGACGGTGAAAAAGACGAGGAAACTTATGAGATTGTAGGAACAGCCGAAGCTGACCCGTTCTCAGGAAAGATTTCCAACGAAAGTCCGATTGCCCAAGCCCTAATCGGCCGCAAGAAAGGCGATAACGTGACTGTTACACTGCCTGGCGGTGTCGAGATGAAAGTGAAAATCACGAAAGTATTCCAGTAATTTCATCGGTGAGAAAATAACAAAAAACTTCAAAATCCTTGCAATCCGTGAGGATTTTTGATATACTTGATAAGTTGAAATCAGCCGAAGTCTAGGGAGCGCGTCAACATTGCATGTTGAATGTAGCTAAGCTGTAAAGCGAAATTGCACTGCACGCACCTGAAGTCTTCGATAAATAGCATTCACACGAGTGCTCGGCCATAGATTTCTTCAAATAAACATTTGAGGAGACATAATTATGTCACGTTACACAGGTCCATCATGGAAACAAAGCCGCCGCTACGGCGTTTCACTTACGGGTTCAGGCAAAGAGCTTGCACGTCGTAACTACGTCCCAGGCCAGCACGGCCCAAATAACCGCTCTAAGCTTTCTGAGTATGGTCTGCAGCTTGCTGAGAAGCAGAAGCTCCGCTTCATGTACGGCGTTTCAGAGCGTCAATTCCGTAATACTTACGTAAAAGCGACTAAGCTCAAAGAGGGAACGGTCGGTTTCAACTTTATGCTTGCACTTGAGAGCCGTCTGGACAACGTTGTTTACCGTCTTGGTCTTGCAACAACTCGTCGTCAGGCACGTCAGTTTGTCAATCACGGTCATATCCTGGTTGACGGCAAGCGCGTGGATATCCCTTCATACTCTGTTGCTCCAGGTCAGGTAATTTCTGTCCGCGAGCGCTCAATGAAGGTTCCAGCTATTGTTGAGGCGGTTGAGGCAACTCGCGGCCGCGCAGCATTTGTTGAGTTTGACAATGAAAAGCTCACAGGTAAACTGATTCGTCAGCCAGAGCGCGATGAAATCAACCCAGAAATCAACGAGGCGCTAATCGTCGAATTCTACAACAAAATGATGTAATTAACAGGCCTGCTCGGCAAGCCTCTTATACAGAGAGTCTCCCAGAGGGGAGGCTCTTTCAATTGATTAGAAAGACCCATGGACAATTTAAAACAAATTGCTGAAAAGCTCAATATCACCGTCAAACAAGTAAAAAGCGTGCTGGATTTGCAGGCTGAGGGCAATACTGTGCCATTTATCGCCCGTTATCGCAAGGAGATGACGGGTTCTCTCGACGAACTCCAAATTAAGGGCGTCATTGACGAAAACGATAGTCTAACTAAGCTGGCAGACCGCAAAGCGGTCGTTTTGGCCAAAATCGATGAGCAGGGAAAGCTGACGGATAGCTTGAGGGCTTCTATCGAGGCTGCTGCGAAGCTTTCGGAGGTTGAGGAGCTTTATCTTCCCTACAAGGAAAAACGCCGTACGAAGGCTACCATTGCGCGTGAGGCGGGTCTGTTCGACTTGTCTCAGATGATGGTGAAAAATCCGTCTAGGCAGAGCCTTGAGGCGGAGGCGGGAAAATGTCTCAGCGAGGCCTTTCCGACTGTGGAAAAGGCGATTCAGGGTGCGATTGACATTTTGTCTGAAATGATTTCAGAAGCTGTGCCGCTGCGTAACTGGGTGCTTTCCGAGGTGAAACGTAATAGTTTCATGACTTCTGTGCTGAAAGACGCGGCCAAGGACGAGAAGCAGGTTTTCCAGATTTATTATGATTTTTCCGAGAAAATTTCAGCGCTTCCGAATCACCGTGTGCTGGCGCTGAATCGCGGCGAGAAATTAGGCATTCTGACGGTCAAGATTGAAAATGACGACGAGAAAATCCTGCGTTTCTTCGAATCAAGATTTTCTGCGCATGAAAATCCTTATATGAAAGCGGCGATTAAGGACGCTGTGAAGAAGAAAATCATTCCGGCCATGGAGCGGCTGGTGCGTGCAGAGCTCAATGAAAAGGCTGAAAATTCGGCCATCGAAGTTTTTGGACAGAATCTGAAAAATCTGCTCATGGTTGCGCCGCTGAAAGGCTATACTGTGCTGGGCTTTGACCCCGGCTACCGGAACGGCTGCAAGCTGGCCGTGGTTGATGCAACCGGGAAATTTCTGGATGCCACTGTGATTTACCCGACAAAACCGGCATCAGCGTCTAAAATTGAAGCCGCCAAAAAAGAGCTGGCAGCGCTGATTAAACAATACAAAGTGGACATGATTGCTATTGGCAACGGCACGGCCAGCCGTGAGTCTGAGGCCTTTGTTGCTGAAGTTCTCAAGGAAAATCAGCTGAATAAGACTTTCTACGTCATCGTTTCTGAGGCAGGTGCCTCTGTTTATTCTGCCGGCGAGACCGCCCGCGAGGAATTCCCTGACTTGTCGATTGAAAAACGCTCGGCCGTATCTATTGCCCGCCGTCTGCAGGACCCGCTGGCCGAACTGGTCAAAATCGAGCCGCAGGCCATCGGCGTCGGCCAGTATCAGCACGATGTCTCCGAGAAAAAACTCACAGAAAACCTGGACTTTGTCGTCGAAACGGTCGTGAATCAGGTCGGTGTCAACGTAAATACCGCCAGTCCCTCGCTCCTTTCCCACGTCGCCGGCCTGAATAACACGCTGGCCAAAAACATTGTGAAATACCGCGAAGAAAACGGCGCGCTGAAATCACGTGCCCAGCTGAAAAAAGTCCCGCGTCTGGGCGACAAAGCTTATGAACAGGCTGCAGGCTTCCTGCGCATTCCGGCTGCTAAGAATTTCCTGGATAACACAGGTGTCCATCCCGAATCTTATCCGATTGTCCAGAAAATATTCGATTTTCTTGAGATAAATCCTGAAACAGGGCTGGAAAAACTGAAATCTGTCGATGTTGCGGAGCTGGCGGCTCAGCTGGCTGTGGGGCAAGAGACGTTAGCAGACATCATTGAGGATTTGCTCAAGCCAGGTCGTGATTTGCGCGACAATTTCGACGCGCCGATTCTGCGTCAGGATGTACTCAGTATCAAGGATTTATCCATTGGCCAAAAACTCGAAGGTGCCGTGCGAAATGTCGTTGATTTCGGCGCCTTTGTGGACATCGGCCTGCATGATGACGGGCTTGTCCACATTTCGGACTTATCCAGGGATTTTGTCAAAAATCCGCACGAGCTTGTGGCGGTTGGACAGATTGTCACGGTTTGGGTGAAGGGGATTGATGCTCAGCGCGGGAAGATTAGCTTGACGATGGTGGAGCCTAGGTGAGCAATTTGTGTTCGCTTCATGGGAATGGCTCACACCATAAGAGGCATCATAGAAAGCTATAGGGAGTCATAGAAAATCTTTTTACTTGACAGCCTGTAGATATTTCCGTATAATATCATTAACAGTACTCGACACGCCTCTCTGCTTTTGTGATGCGGACCAGGTCGAGTCATTTTTTTTATTATGCGAGTGATTTTATGACTGGAAAGAGACAACAGCAACGACCATTATCGGTTGATGAACAAATTAAGAACTTAAAAGATTTGAATTTGGTATTTAAAGACGAAGATTACGCAAAATGCTTTTTAAATGATGTTTCCTATTTTCGGTTCATCAAAGCGTACAGTCTCGGACTAAAGCCCAGAAATGGCAAATATAATACCGGTGTAACTTTTGAGCAAATTGTCGAACTTTAGGGCACCTCTAAAAACTCAGATTTCGTGATTTTGGCTAAATTTCCGAAATCCTGCGTCAGACCTCCTAGACTTACACCTGTAAGCCGTCGTCGGACTTCCTTGACTTTCGTAAATTTATCTCAAAAGTCACGAAAAGCAGTTTTTAGAGGTGCCCTTTATTTATTTAACGCCAATTTTCGTCAACAACTTTTTGCCCAGATAGAGCGGATTGAAATCAATCTGCGCGCTAGAATCGCTAATTATTTCTCTGTTAAGTATGGTGTAATAGGGTATCAAGACTCTGGAATATTTCCTGACCCGTGTAAACATGCCAATTTCATAAAAAACATTGAACAGGAAATAGATCGTAATAAGCGATCACCTTTTATCAGGAATTTTCAAGAAAATTATGAAAATGGGAATATTCCATTTTATGCATTAGTTGAAATTATGAGTTTTGGTGCCTTGTCCAAGTTTTATAAAAACCTGCAGGGTGCGGATAAACAGGAAATTGCTGACACGTACGGTCTCAAATTCAAATTTCTAGAAAGCTGGATTGAGAGCATCACTTACGTTAGGAATTTATGTGCACATTACGGAAGAATTTATAATGCTAAACTTACTAAGAAACCAAGACTTTACAATGAATATCGAGAGATTGGTATTCGTGACGATCGAATTTTTGGAATCTTATGTTGTATAAAAGAACTTGTTCCGCAGGATGAGCACTGGAATGAATTTGTTGAACAGATTGAGGCGTTTCTCGAGAAATATCCTCACGTTAATGAATTTACAATGGGCTTTCCAGGAAATTGGAAACAAATTTTGCTTTGAAAAATGAATTTAAAATTGTTGACTTGTGATTGAAAGCTTGATAGACTGAACTTAGATAAAGACGTGGAAGATACTGAACTGTATCAACTACGTCTTTTTTGTTAGCAATGTAGGCCTAAGCTTGCTAGGTCGGTGGAAAAAACTCTCAGAGTCTCAAATTAGGCAAATTAAAAAAGGAAGCTGGAAATGATTGAGCTGCCCCGTTCGACTGGTTTTGTGGTAAAATAGAAAATAAAATTAGACGCGCATATCAAAAAGTGGAGGGTTGGAAACTGGTAAACAAAAAAAGTAAAGTCAGCGTAAACGGCAGAGAGATTGCATTGCTTGCCATTAACCAGGGTGATTTTATCTCCCTGACCGACATTGCTAAATATAAAGATGCCGAGAATCCTCGTTTTATCATTCAAAACTGGATGCGAAATCGTAATACAGTTGAATTTCTCGGAATATGGGAATCACTTAATAACAAGAATTTTAACCGTGTCGAATTCGAGGCGGTTAAAAATCAGGCTGGTCTGAACAGTTTTGTGATGACGCCGCAACGTTGGATTGAAAAGTATGCAGGCCATAGGGGTTACCTCACGAGCGGGTCGTTATGGAGGGACTTATGCCCACAAAGATATTGCTTATGAATTTGCCTCTTGGGTTTCGGTGGAGTTTAAGCTTTATTTAGTGAAGGAATTTGACCGCTTAAAAACAGCGGAATCCAGCCAGCAGGCTTTAGGCTGGAATTTACAACGCGAACTGTCCAAAATTAATTATCGAATTCATACGGATGCGATTAAGGAAACCTTGCTTCCTAAACTATTGACAAAAAGCCAGATTGCTTTTACTTATGGCAATGAAGCTGATTTATTGAATGTTGCCTTGTTTGGGATGACTGCTGCAGAATGGAGGCAGAAAAATCTTGAGCAAAAGGGAAATATTCGAGATGCAGCGACACTTGAACAACTGGTTGTCTTATCCAATCTTGAAAGTATTAATGCTATATTTATCAGACAAGAACTAGGACAATCGGAGCGCCTCATTCTTTTGAATCAGACTGCTATCACTCAAATGGAGTCGCTCATCAAAACAGAAAATATCAAAAAAATAAACAATCAAAGGACTTGACAGGAGGCACAGCCGTGCGTAAAATTATAGAGCAGAGCAGAGCAGAGCAGAGCAGAGCAGAGCAGAGCAGAGCAGAGCAGAGCAGAGCAGAGCAGAGCAGAGCAGAGCAGAGCAGAGCAAGGTAGAAACTACCTTTTTTCGACATATACAAGACGCCTTGAGCTTCAGGGCGTTTTTGCGTGTGATGGAGGTATCATATGACTTTTGATACCTTAATCCAACAGATTAATAAAAATCACAACGCTCAGCGTGACCGGGGAACGGCTTTTGAATGGCTTGTCAAAGCTTATCTTGAAAATGAACCGACATATAAAAATTTATTTCAAAATGTCTGGATGCTCTCAGAGGTTCCGGAATCTGAAGGTATACCTAAACAAGACAGGGGAGTGGATTTAGTCGCAAAAACCTTTACGGGAGAATTAGTAGCTGTTCAGGCAAAATTTTACAATCATAGGCTTCAAAAAGCAGATATTGATTCTTATCTTGCCGAGCTGGGTAAAGAATACTATTCTGAAGGAATAATTGTTTCCTCAACTGACGAATGGGGAGTAAATGCTGAAGAGGCGATTAATAATCAGTCAAAATCTGTTGCACGAATTGGGCTCTCAGACTTACGGAATTCTCAGATTGATTGGGAACAATTTTCGTTTGAAAGTCATGAAAAGGTTGCAATAAAACAGTCAAAGGTTCTGAGAGACTATCAACAGTCAGCAATTAACAAAACTTTAGCTTATTTCAAAAAACATGACCGTGGTCAGCTGATTATGGCGCCAGGTACAGGAAAAACTTTTACAAGTCTGAAGATTGCTGAAGCTTTAGCGAAAGAGTCAAAAGAGAATACCTTCAATGTGCTTTATCTTGTGCCGTCAATTCAACTTTTGACACAAACCTTGCGCGCATGGAATAATGACGCAGAACTTTCCATTGCTTCACTTGCAGTCACATCGGATAGAAATGCAAGCCGCGGTACGGTTGATGAAAATGAGTCAAATTTATTTGAAAAGGCACCAGATATTGGCTTTCCTGCAACAACTTCCACAGAGCAAGTGCTAAAGAATTATA
The DNA here is from genome assembly GCF_054658595.1 of Lactovum odontotermitis. Taxonomy (NCBI): domain Bacteria; kingdom Bacillati; phylum Bacillota; class Bacilli; order Lactobacillales; family Streptococcaceae; genus Lactovum; species Lactovum odontotermitis. The sequence continues at coordinate 185,569 of NZ_BAAGGQ010000002.1, read as the reverse complement.
AAGAAATTCAAAAATCTGAGCCAACACAGCTTTTGGTTGTTTTCAGTACCTACCAATCAATTGAAGTATTAGGCAAAGCACAAAAAGATGGATTCCCAGAGTTTGACCTGATTATTGCAGATGAAGCCCATCGTACAACTGGCGCACATTTGGAAGGTCAAGATGATTCTGCATTTACAAAAGTACACAGCAACGAAAATATCAAGGGGAAACTCCGTCTTTATCAAACTGCCACACCTAAGATTTATGGACAAGATGCAAAACATACTGCACAGGAGCAGTCTGTTGTTGTCGCCTCAATGGATGATGAAAGTCTTTTTGGAACGCAGATTTTCAGGCTCGGATTTGGTGACGCGATTGGCCGCGGGATTTTGACTGACTACAAACTGATGGTACTTGCGGTCAACGAGAGCGGAATTCGTAAGGATTTACAAAAGAGTCTTGCAGCTGATAATGACCTAAAACTAGATGATATTGGACGCATTATAGGTGTTTGGAACGGCATGATAAAGCGAAACAGTGACTCTAACACGTATTGGGGAGAGCCAATGAAGCGCGCGATTGCTTTCACACGAACGATTGCAGACTCAAAGCTCATTACAGACCGTTTCGATACGGTTGTCAATGAATACTTAGCTGAAAGTAGTAATGATTTTACTGTGGATGTCCATCATGCGGATGGCACAATGAATGCACTACAGAAAAATACAGAGCTAGATTGGCTTAAGTCTGATGAAATTCCAGAAAATGAAGCACGAATTTTGTCAAATGTCCGATTTTTGACAGAGGGCATTGACGTCCCTAATTTGGATGCGATTGTCTTTCTGAGTGCAAGAAAATCTCAGATTGATATTGTGCAGGCAGTCGGACGTGTTGTGCGAAAGGCGGCTGATAAGGATTACGGCTACATTATTATCCCTATTGTTGTTCCTGAGGGTGTTGATGCAGCAACAATTTTGGACAATAGCCAGAATTATGATGTCATCTGGCAAATATTGAACGCTTTGCGCTCCGTAGATGAACGCTTTCAGGCAACGATTAACAAACTCCAGTACAATAAGAAAAAGCCTTCCAACATTAATGTCATAGACGTGACAGCTCCTCCAGTAGATTACGAGCTGGGCGATGATAGTGTTCAAACTGTACAAGAGCCACCAGTAGGTTATCACGTGGCAACACGCGGCAAAAATAAAGGTAAATACATCAAGAATCGGACGGAAGCCTATGTACAGGAAGAATCGCTGGATGATTGGACAGAGCTGGAAGGTGTTATTTATGGGAAAATAGTCTCTAAATTAGGCAATCGTGCCTATCTGGAAGACTGGTCAGAAGATGTCGCCAAAATAGCACAACGCCACATGGCATATATTCAAACACTGATTGAGACAAACAATTCCGTTAAAACTGAATTTGACAAGTTCGTCAAAGCGCTCAAGCATAATATCAACGATTCTATTTCTGACAAGCAAGCGATAGAAATGTTATCTCAACATTTAATCACAAAACCAGTTTTTGATGCGCTTTTTGATGAATACAGCGTTGTGCGGAGCAATCCTGTCAATGACGCGATGGAAAAAATCATTAACGAGCTGTCAAATTTCGGATTTGATAAGGAGCAGAAAGAACTCCAGCCATTTTACGAATCTGTTCAGATGCGCGCGAGCGGGATAGATAATGCTGAAGCTAAGCAGAAAATCATTGTCACACTTTACGATAAATTCTTCCGTACAGGTTTCAAGTCAACAACAGAACGTTTAGGAATTGTTTTTACTCCAGTAGAAGTCGTGGATTTTATCGTTCATTCAGTTGACGATGTCCTCAGGAAATATTTCAATAAAACCATTGCTAGTCAAGGTGTACATATTCTTGACCCGTTCACTGGCACAGGTACTTTTATCACGCGTACGCTTCAGTACCTTAAAAAGATGATGGATAAAGGCGAAATTCAATTTGAAGATATTCTTAAAAAGTATGTGAATGAACTCCATGCAAATGAGATTGTCCTTTTGAGCTACTATATCGCAGCTATCAATATTGAAGCCGTCTTTGATGAAATTGACGGAGATGACAGGGGATACGTGCCTTTTGAAGGTATTGTCCTGACTGACACTTTTGAATCTACGGAACGAGAAGACACACTTGACGACGATTTCTTCGGGGGAAATGATGAACGCTTGAAACGCCAGCAGGAAGTGCCGATTACTGTGATTATGGGGAATCCGCCTTATTCTGTGGGGCAAACTTCCGAAAATGATAATAATCGGAATATTTCCTACCCCAAATTAACTGGTCGAATTGAAGAAACTTATGCTAAGTACTCAAGCTCAAGCCTAAAAAAAGCATTATATGACCAATATATTCAAGCTTTCAGATGGGCTTCTGATAGATTAGAAATAAATGGAATAATTGGTTTTGTTTCAAATGGGTCATTTATTGATAGTCAGACAACGGATGGCTTTAGAAAGTGTCTTGGAAATGACTTTAATTATCTCTATATATTCAATCTTCGTGGAGACCAAAGAACTTTGGGAGAGCAATCACGAAAAGAAGGAGGTAAAATTTTTGGTTCAGGAAGTCGCACAACAATTGCTATATCAATTTTGATTAAAGATGGAAGTGATAATCATGAGATATATTACCGTGATATTGGGGACTATCTTAATCGTGAACAAAAACTTTCGATTCTGAGAGAATTTGGAACGGTTGAAAATATTGATTGGACAGCTGTAATTCCAGATAAAAATAACGATTGGATAAACCAACGTGATGAAAACTATGATAAATACTGGGGACTAGCCGAATCTGAAATTCAAATTTTTAATAACAAAATTGTTGGGTTTAACACAGGAAGAGATTTTTGGACGTTTAATTTTTCTAAAAAATCGGTTGATGGTAATATTTCTAGAATGGTGGAAAACTATAATTCAGAATTGAAAAGTTTAAGACACCTAGATTTGGTTGAAAGAAATAAAGTTATAAATATGAACGATGATTATATTTCTTGGACAGTAGGATTAAAAAATAAATTCAATCGGTTTGAAGAACTTAGTGTTGATGGTCGAAACATTATTGTCACACTAGCTAGGCCATTTACCAAAAAATATGTGTTCTATGATAAAAATATCGTAGAACGCCCTGGTAAATATAATAAGATGGTTCCAGAAAATAGTCTAGTTTTATTCGCTCCTGGCCCAAAAGGAGTGAAAAATTACTCATTGTTGGTCACTAAAGGCCCAGTATGTTATTCTGCAATGGGATTTTCTTCAGGTACCCAAATGTATCCAATGGCAATTAAAGGGGAAGGACTTTTTTCTAATGAAACAAGTAATATCTCTGTAGAAAGTTCAATATATTTTGGAATTAAACAAGATATGATGGCGTATTATGTATATGGAGTTTTGCATTCGCAGGATTATAAAGTCAAGTATGATGCCGAACTACATAAAATTTTACCACGAATTCCACTTCTCAAAAACAAAGAAAAATTCGTTGAAATCGGTCGAAAATTGGCAGATTTGCATCTGGACTATGAACATCAACCAAGCTGGGCTGGTGTAACCGTCACTGGCGAAGATTCTGGAAACTTCAAAGTCAAGAAGATGAAGCATCCAAAGAAAGGACAACTCGACACGATTGTCTTCAATGAATCTATCACGATTTCAAATATTCCTGAGCAGGCATATGAATACGTCGTCAACGGTCGCTCGGCGATTGAGTGGATTATTGACCAATATCAGATTAAGACGGATAAAAAGTCAGGCATCACAGATGACCCGAACGAGTTTGCCCCCGAAAATCCTCGTTATATTTTGGATTTGCTTTTGAGTATTATTACCGTTTCAATGCGGACTGTTGAATTGGTGGCGCAACTTCCAAGTATGGAGGTGATGGAGCCTGATGATTGAACTAGACAAAATTGATACTACTGTGGCGGCTAAGAATTTTGCGAATCTGCTTGAAAACAGGAAAACTTACTTCTTGAATGGAGAATGGGGCTCAGGAAAGACTTGGTTCATAAATGAAGTTAAAAATCAATCAAGCATAAAATTACTCAATATTTATATAATAAAAAAAGAGAGGCCCTCGCGTATAACCCCACTGGCCACATCTCCTTGACAGTTATACTATCAGATTTTTGTTTTAATGTCAAAAGCACTAACAACGGAATAATACCCTGAAAGTTATAAAATGAAGTTGGACACTTTTCCAACAAAAAATCATCATGTTTTCTTTTATAATAGTTTTTACGACAAAACAATATAGAAAAGAGACATGATGACCTTCTCCAATTGTAGCACAGAACATAAAAAATACAAGCACTTAACCTATGAAAATCGAATTCAGATTGAGACTTATCTCAGAGATAAACTCCCGAAAGCGGAAATCGCCAGACGGCTGAATATTTCCAGACAGACTTTGGACAATGAAATCAAGCGGGGCGCTCAGCCCCATCTCAAAATCCTGAAGCACAGGCAGAGACTCTATCTTCATCACGAATTTTTTAGAGAAATTTTAATTCAGTCCCAAAAGAGTCAGATAATCCATTTTGCCAGAAAGCACACGGTAAATTTTTACATGACTTCCCACAACTTCAAAGATGATTAAATAATCAGCAATCACTGAATAGCGATAGTTATTCGGGATGACCGTTTTACTGCTCAAACTAGGAGCGCTAAGCGGGCTACGACCGAGTCGCCTAATTTCTCTGCGAATTTTCAAGATAAGTTTTGCTACATTTTCAGGATAAGCATGATATTGACTCTTGTAAAATTCAATTTCACGTAAATCACGTACTACTTGTGGTGCAATGTCTAAAATGTATTTTTTCGTCGTCATTCAATCCTCAAACTTTGCCTCGAATTCATCAAACGTCAACGCCCCTTCCTGTTCCAGAGAGAGCACACCTTTCTGAATTTCTGTGAACAAGGCAAGCGTTGCCTTCATTTTCTGCCATTCATCAATATCAACCAAAGCATACTTTTCCTTGCCATTTTTGGTCAAATAAACAGGACTGCCCTCATGGACTTCATGCGTAATCGAAGTATAATTTCTCAAATCTGAAACTGGTGCTGACTTCATTCGCCAACCTCCGTAAAATTTTGTCAAAATAATTATACGATAAATTTATCGTAAAGTCAAACAGACATTTGCTGCAGATAGGCTTTTTTGAGCTTCGTGAGTTTGTCTAGTTTTTGCTGAAGAAGAGTGACATGCAGGTCAAGGAGTTGGAAAAAGTGACCAACTTTGATTTGTTCTGTCTTATCAAATGGAATTTCAAATAATGTTTCCGAGACAGTCTTCCAATCTGAACGTGGCATTTTTGTTCCAGACGTATCGTTTGCTACCCTCTGAAAAGCATCAGCCTGCATAAGATAATAATCAAATCTCGGAATAGTTTGTCTTGATTCGAAAACCCAGAAATCACCAATAGCAATCCCGTGAAAATCAGCATATAACCATTTTTTAAGATAGGGACGAAGTTTTCCAAACAAAATATTTTGTGGTTGAAACAGCGTTCCTTTTCGGTTGTCCAGCTTTCCTGAAATGTCTTTGTTTAATTCCCCAAAACCGGAAATGATATCTTCAAATTCTAATTTTGGTAATTGATTTGAATTTGAACTAGTATTTATTCTTCTCACAATATCGGACCACTTACGCTGTTGCCAAAAGAAAATTCCTCCAATTTCCAAGCTCAAAGAGAATTGTGATACAATTATGCTAAATCCAACAAAAGAAAAGGAGTGACGCCGTGAAAACAAGAACAATGCAGTTTGTCGCCGAACTGACCGGTTTCAAGCCCAGAATGTGGCGTAGAATTCTGGTATCCTCAGAGATGGAACTAGAGGAATTATGTTACGTGCTGATGAAAACTTTCCGAGCAAATGGGGGTCATCTTTTCAGCTTTGAGAAAGATGGGGATACATATGAGCTGGAAAACGAATATGATGACGGCTTCGTTTCTTTCATGGAACCGAAGGATATCAGTAAATATCATGTTGACCAGCTTTTTAGTTTTGAGAAGGAACATGGCTTGTTGACTTACGACTTCGGTGATAACTGGGAGATTAAAGTGACGCTTGAAAAGTCTGAGGTTGCTGATTCCCTTGAAAATAAGCTTCCTCGAGTAATTAAGGGAAAAGGTTTTGGCATTATTGAGGATGTCGGCGGTGTATGGGGATTGTCCGAAATTGACGAAATGCTCAGAACGCATGATAAAAAGGCAATGGAAAAGTTCAAAGACTGGGTGGGACCGAGGATCATGAAATTACCTGATTTGACAGTCTTTTCGAAGGAAGACATAGATGAAGTAAATCAGGAAATACAGAGTGGAGACTTGAAAGAGTTTTACAGCATGGATGATATCTGGAGTGATGAAGACATAGAAGAAGTACTCAATGTGGATCCTCTCGTGGATGAAATTATGCAGTCAGCTATGAAGAGAATTGTTTTCGATTCAATTTGTAAGGAACTGGATGAAAGGATTCAGAAAGAAAAGCTGAAGCTTAGCGATGAGCAGAGTGATGAACTTTTCGATATCATGAGAACGTACGCCCCTGACTTCGATGATTCGGTCTATAGAGAGAAGCTTAAAAAGTAGTGCTTGCTTGCGCGAACATTCCTCCAAAAACCGAGCGCTTGCGTGAACGTTATTCCAAAAACCGAGCGCTTGCGCGAACGTTATTCCAATAGTATAATATAACCATGAAATTCAAAGCAGTCATCTTCGACATGGACGGCGTCCTAGTAGACACCGAGCGCTTTTTCCACCAGAAGCGCCTTGATTACCTGGAAAGCATCGGCGTCGACACGGCGAATTTCCCCAAATCTTATTTCGCGGGCGGGCGCATGCGCGACATGTGGCCGGAAATCCTCGGCGAGCGCTACCATCAAGAGAACATTGCCGAACTCCAGGCCAACTACACAGCCTTTAAAGAGGCGACAAAATATTCTTACAAGGCGCTTTTGTTCCCGGGCGCCACGGAGTTGCTGGACTTTCTGAAAAACGCCGGCTACAAAATAGGCATTGCTTCAAGCTCGGATCACCGCCAAATTCAGCGTTGTTTTGATGAGGCAAATATTGGTCAGTACTTTGACATCGCCTGCTCGGGCGAGGATTTCACGGAAACGAAGCCTAATCCTGAAATTTACGAGACAGCCATGAAAAAATTGGCGGTCACAGCAGAGGAAACGCTCGTGATTGAAGACTCCAGCATGGGTATCGCAGCGGGAAAAGCCGCAGGTGCAGCGGTTTGGGCGATACGTGACGATTTCTTCGGCATGGACCAGTCAGAGGCAGATTTGCTGGTTGAAAATCTGCATGAGGTAAAGGAGAGACTTGCTCAACTTGTCCAATGAAGACGAACTCACAAATTATGTGAGAAAAGTCAGTCTTGCAAAATTTAACATGCCCTTTCGGCATAAAGCCTATTGGAATACACGCCTGCGCACCACAGGCGGCCGCTTTTTTCCTGCTGACAGTCATCTGGATTTCAACCCGAAATTTGCCGAGCATCCGGAATTTGACAAAATCATCCTGCACGAGCTCTGCCACTATCACTTGTACCAGGCCCACGCCGGTTACAAGCACGAAGACAGAGACTTCAAACTTCTGCTGAAACAAGTCGGCGGCAGCCGCCATGCGCCGTCACTAGCTCCGCGGAAAATCAACTATCTTTATATCTGTGAGAACTGCGGATTTGCCTATCCCCGTCAGCGGAGAATTGACACGAAGAAGTACCGCTGCGGCAAGTGCCGCGGGAAATTATTACATAAAGGGCAGCTCTAACAAACACAGATTTCGTGATTTTGTCTCAATTTCCCCCACAGTGGTGGGGAAAGCGAACTGTATGCGGCTGAAGCCGCAACAGCCTGCTTACAAAATTCCGCGTCAGCCCTCCTAGACATACACCTGTAAGCGTCTACGTTAAATCATAAATAGATGAAAACTATCACATTTTATGGTAAAATGCGAAAAAAGTCATTTATCTCGTATTATCTCGATTTATGCGATGAGAATCAACATTCTCAAGCTAGATGGCTTTGATAGAATACAATTATTGCATTTTAAAAACGTAGTCATTTTAGTCATTTGATTGAAAAAACGCCCTGGCAAGCGCAAAGGCCAAAATATGAATAGCCGTGATACGGTTTTTTATTTCGACTTTCATCATTGTTTTCTCAACAAAACTCCGTCTACTACGAACTTTATTAAGCTTTGAGTAAAAAACAGCAAAAAAGCTCCCAGACTCAAACAGAGTCATGGGAGCCCCATAAAATAAGGAGAGGAGGGGATTCCAAATGGCGCTATAATTACCTTCTCCAGCTCTCCTGGTAAAAATCTGGTAAGAATTGCTGAAATTATGATTTACTGCAAAAATTCCTTTCTCAGCCATTTCCTCAAGTCAGAAATATTATTACCATTTGTACTATCGTTTGTCAAACTCTAATATCGCTTCCGTTAAAGTAAGCGAGAAATTAATCCCGAGATCTTTGCCGCGTTTATCTGCCCATTTAGGGATTTGCAAGGTCTTTTTCACCGGCTCATTCATTTCCAGATATTCTGCCAGATCCACAGAAACAAGCGTGACAAACTGTGTCTTATTATCGACTTTGATTTCATTCATCGGGGTGGGCACAGGTAAATCTTTACCTCTCTCAATCAAGTCTGCAAGCATAATTCCTAGAACGTCAGAAGCCATCTCCAGCCCCTCAGCAATATCGGCGCCTTGAGTAACCGCCCCCTCAATATCCGGAAAATAAATCCCGTAACCGACCGGGTCGGTTTCAAAAACAGCTGGATAAACTTTTTTATGCATTTTGTACCTCCATTTCGAGAATAACAGGGGGCTACTTCAGCCCCACTTCCTGCCTTACAGAATCTTCCACTTGTCGTGATAATTCCTTCCCGTGAGCAGTCAGATTTACCGGTCTTGGATAACCAGCCTTGGTAAATTTTCTGTGCGAACCTTTACCAGCACCTTTCACTTCTCGGAAACCAGCTTCAAGCAATAATCTTTCGGCTTCTCTTGTTGTCATCGGCATGTATACCTACCTCCTGACATTTTTATTATACCACGTACACTACGTAGTGTCAATCTTTTTGTATAAAAAATTCTACGCCTGTAAGCCGTCATCGGCCTTCCTTGACTTAAAAGCAGGCTGTTGCGGCTTTAGCCGCTTGCGACTCAACTAGGTGCTTCAGCACCGTAGCGAGAGTCGACAGCAGCACCCGCAGGGGCAGACAATTTCAAAAGCTTTAGCTTTTAGAAATTGCCAGAGCTTTAGCTCTGTGTACAGATCGCTTTCCCCCTTGCGGGGGAAAATTGAGCTCAAAAGTCACGAAAAGCTGTTTGTTAGAGCTGCCCTTAAAGAAAAAGCTTCCATTTTGTAAATTGGAAGCTTTTTGAAAGTTATTTATCAGGTGACATGACCATCGGCACAACCAGCGGATTACGCTCGGTTTCTTTGTATAAGAATGGGCTGAGCGCTTCACGCATGGCTCTGGCCACGCCGGCTTCGTTGATGCCCTCTTCGTTCAATGCGCTGCGAATGGCGTTGAAAAGCACACGCTGTCCGCTGCGAATCAGGTCGCCGGACTCGCGCATGTAGATAAAGCCGCGGCTGAGCAGGTCGGGACCTGCAATAATCTGCTTGTTGGCAATGTCAACGTTAGCAACTGCAATGACGATGCCATCTTCTGAGAGCTCACGACGGTCATGCAGCACAGCGTTGCCGATACCGCCGATGTCGTTTCCGTCCACGTAAATGTCGTCGGCGCGGAAATGGTCTGCGAAGCGGCAGCTGTCGCGCGTCAGGGCCAGGACATCGCCATTGACCTGAATGAAGCAGTTTTCCTTAGGTACACCGGTGTCTTGGGCAAGTCCTGCGTGAATTTTCAGCATGCGGTATTCGCCGTGAATCGGCATGAAGAATTTCGGCTTAATCAGACGCAGCATGAGTTTTTGCTCTTGCTGTCCGCCGTGTCCGGAGGTATGGATGTTGTTTGTCTTACCGTAAATGACTTCGGCGCCTGCCTCGGAGATTTTGTTAATCAGCTGATAAACGCCGCGGGTATTGCCTGGAATAGCGTTGGCAGAGAAGACAATGGTGTCGCCGGCCTGCAGTGTGATGTGGCGGTGCATGCCGTTGGCGATTCGGCTGAGCGCAGCCATTGGCTCGCCCTGAGAGCCGGTACACATGATGACCAGCTGGTCTGACGGAATCTGATTGACTTCGCTCGGGTCAATGATGGTGCCTTTAGGCGCGTGAATATAGCCCAGCTCAAGCCCGTTTACCATGGCTTTTTCCATAGAACGGCCGAACACGACGACCTTGCGTCCCGTACGAACAGCACCGTCAATGGCCTGCTGGAGTCGGAACATGTTGGAGGCAAAGCTGGCAAAGATGATACGGCCTTCGATACGCTCGAAAATTTTCATGATATTTGCGCCGACGACTTTTTCAGAATTCGAGAAAATCGGAATTTCGGCGTTGGTCGAGTCGGACATGAGAAGCAGAACGCCTTCTTCGCCGAGTTTGGCCATTTTGTGCAGGTCAGCAGGCTCGCCTACGGGTGTGAAATCGAACTTGAAGTCGCCGGTTTCGACGATGACGCCCTCCGGCGTATGAACGGCAACGGCCATTGGCTCTGGAATCGAGTGCGTGGTACGGAAGAAGTCCACCCACATCTCGCCGCCGAATTTCAGGACAGAATCAGCGTTAATCTCAAAAAGTTTCGCGTTGCGGAGCAGGCCGTGCTCTTCCAGTTTGCCGCGAATCAGCGCCAGACTCAGAGGGCCGGCATAGATTGGGATATTGGCTTGTCTGAGCAGCCAGGGGATTCCTCCGATGTGGTCCTCGTGGCCGTGAGTAATGACGACGCCTTTGACGCGGTCAAGATTCTCAAGAATATAGTTGTAGTCAGGGATGACATAGTCGATTCCCAGCAGTTCGTCTTCGGGGAACTTCACACCTGCGTCGATAACGATAATTTCATTCTTATATTCGACGCCGTAGCAGTTTTTGCCGATTTCGCCGAGCCCGCCCATGGCGTAGACTGCGACTTCATTTTCTTTGATTTTTGATTTTGTTGGCATGTTTTATTAGACAAACGTGAAGTGTTTGTACATTACCTCTCTCTTTTCTTTTTTTGTAAATGAAAACAGCTGTCAAATTGACAGGTTAATTGTCATAATCATTCTGAATTGTAAATTGCCGCCGCTCTACTGTTTTTGGACAAAAGAGAAGCGGCGTCATTTTTGTGAAAAAGCATTTCACTTATATTTGTAAGGTTAATCTGCAAATGGTCAGAACAGTCTATAGCAAAAAAGACTGTGCTTTGATTATTAAAGCTCTGTCAGTGTGAACTTTTTGTTTTTCTGCTCATAAGCTGCCGCTGAATCAGACAGTGCGTCTATGAACTCAATCTGATGATTTGTCTTTGTGGCGATTAATTGGCGTAACTTGATTGTTCCCTCGAGTTTATCTTTAGCATCAATGTCAACATACATAGTGCGTGTGTTTTCGCGGCGTGGGGTTACATTTTTATTTTCCTGGTAAAAAACTTTAAAAAGCATATCTTTCCTTCTAATTCACATCTTGTTGGTCGTGTATTTTGCAATTACATCTATTTTACCATATAATATAGAGATATGGTAATATTATCGTTTGATACGTCCGGCAGTGCGACGAGTGTGGCTGTTACGGCTAAGGGGAAGCTCCTCGGCGAGGTGACTTTGAATTCGCCGATTAATCATTCTGTGACTTTGATGCCGACGATTGATTTTCTGATGACGCAGCTGGGCCTTTCGCCGGCTGATTTGACGCGGATTGCGGTGGCACAGGGGCCGGGCTCCTACACGGGGTTAAGGATTGCGGTGACGGCGGCGAAAACGCTGGCTGCAACGCTCGGTATTGAGCTGGTGGGTGTCTCAAGTCTGCAGGCGATAGCAGAGCGCGCGCATTCTGACAGGATGGTGGTGCCTTTGATGAATGCACGGCGTGGACTGGTTTACGCGGGCGGCTACAGGGCCGGCAGGCACTTAATTAAAGACCAGCATATCGGGCTGGATGAGCTGCTTGCTCGCTTAGAAGGTCATGAGGCACCGGTCTTCACAGGGGATGCGGGTATGTTTCGTGAGGAAATTTTGGCCAAAATCCCGGAGGCGACGATTTTGAGTGAGGCGCCGTTTAATTTGCCGTCGGCTTTTGAGATTGCCAAGTTGGCGGAAAATCTGCCGTCGGTCGAGAATGTGAATGATTTTAATCCGGTTTACCTGAAAAAAGTGGAGGCGGAAGAGAAATGGGAGGCGTCCAGTGGCCTTAGGGCAGATGATAAAGACTTGGTTTCGCGGGTTTAAAAAGCAGGGCTTGCCTGTGAAGTTCAGGCAAACTGGCGATTTGACGGTGCGTCTGGCGGTTCCGGACGATATCAGGGCCTTGCTGGAAATTGAGCGCGACGTTTTCACGGAGATTCCCTGGACTTTCAGTCATTTTCAGCATGAAATTTCTGAAAATCCGCGGGCTGCTTTCATTGTGGCAGAAAAGTCCGGAAAGATTCTCGGCTACATCGGTTTGCGCTGGAATCTTAGTTTGACGGACTTTCATATTTCGAACTTTGTGGTGCGGAAGTCCTCGCAGAACGCTGGAATCGGCAGTCAGCTCCTGAGCGATGCGCAAGACCTGGCGCGCGGTTTGAAGATTTCTCATCTGACTTTGGAGGTGAGCCGGCCGGACCTCAAGGCGCAGGGCTTCTACCGGAAGCGCGGTTTTGAGAGCGCGCGGATTTTGACGGCTTATTATGACGACGGGCGCGATGCCGTAGAGATGGAGAAGGAGCTGAAACTTGAGCTTTAGATTTACAAATAGCCGGGAAATCACAGCGGTGCGGACCGTGACAGAGTCTGTTTTTCGTATTCTGGCAGAAATTTACGGTCATTCTCCTTGGTCGCGGGAACAAATCATGCTGGATTTGGCGCATTCTGGAGTTTGTTATTACTTCGTTTATGATGATGACCTCTTGGTCGGGTTCCTCGCGACACAATGCGTGCTCGATGAGCTTGAAATCACGAATCTGGCGGTTCTGCCTGAGTATCAGCGACAGGGGCTGGCCAGCCGTCTGCTGGCAAATCTGGCTGATTTTCACGGGACTCTGTTTTTAGAAGTCCGTGTGAGTAATCTCTCGGCCCAAGAACTCTACCGAAAGCTCGGTTTCACGCAGTTTAACCATCGCAAGGCTTATTACAGCAGGCCGGTGGAAGATGCTCTGTTACTCCGGAGAATCCAACTATGAAAGAAAAAATGAAAACAACATATATTTTAGCTTTTGAATCATCTTGTGACGAAACCTCAGTTGCAGTGCTGAAAGACGGCTGCGAGCTCTTGTCGAATGTGATTGCGACGCAGATTGCCAGTCACAAGCGTTTCGGCGGCGTGGTGCCTGAAATTGCCAGCCGTCATCATACGGAGCAGATTACCTACTGTATCGAAGCGGCGTTGTCTGACGCAGGTGTTGCGCCGTCGGATTTGACGGCCGTTGCAGTGACGGAGGGACCAGGCTTAGTGGGTGCGCTGCTGGTTGGCATGACTGCGGCTAAGGCTTTTGCCTGGGCGCACGGTCTGCCGCTGATTGGCGTCAATCATATGGCTGGGCACTTGATGGCGGCAAATCTGCCGGATTCCGGCGGGCCGATTGAATATCCGGCGCTGGCGCTGCTGGTGTCCGGCGGCCACACCGAGCTTGTTTATGTGGCGCGTGAGGGAGATTATAAAAAAATCGGCGAAACGCGGGATGATGCGGTCGGTGAGGCTTATGACAAGGTCGGGCGCGTGCTGGGACTGACTTATCCTTCGGGTAAAATCATTGATGAGATGGCGCATCGCGGACAGGATGTCTATCATTTTCCGCGTGCCATGATGAAAGAGCCGGGCTATGAGTTCAGTTTTTCCGGTCTGAAGTCGGCTTTTATCAATCTGGTGCACAATGCGGAGCAAAAGGGCGAAACATTGGATGACGATGATTTGGCGGCGAGTTTCCAGGCGGCTGTGCTTGATATTCTGCTCTATAAGACCAAGGCTGCGCTGGCTGAATTTCCTGAAATCCGGACGCTTGTTGTGGCGGGAGGTGTGGCGGCTAATCAGGGTTTGCGCGAGCGTCTGGCTGATGAGATAACGGCTGTGAAGGTCATTATTCCTCCGCTGCGCTTGTGTGGCGATAATGCTGGTATGATTGCTGCGGCAGCTTATACTGACTTGAAGCAGGCGCATTTTATTGACTTGGCGGAAAATGCTTTTCCGAGCTTGTCATTTGATACAATTGACCCAATATAAAAAAATATAGAAGGAATGAATAATTATATATGAAATTTACTTTTGAACTTGAAAATGGCATGACTTACACGGAAGAATTTGACAGTCCGTCTGACTTTATTTCCTGCCAGTTGTCCGATTTTGATGTCCTTCCGGATGAAGGGAAAATACTGATGCTGGAAGTGGACGGTGAGGGCATTGAGTTCACCGGCACGATTCTTGATTTGTACAATATGTATATCTGATGGCAAAAAGCTTACTGATTGCGGGTTATTCCGCTTTTGACCTGGGGATTTTTAATGAGAAAGACCCCAAACTTTCAATCATCAAAAAAGCCATTGATACACGCCTGGAGAATTATCTCAGCGATGGGCTGGAATGGCTGATTTTCGGCGGAAATCTGGGTTTTGAGTTCTGGGTGCTGCAGGAGGCGCAAAAATATCGTGAGGATTATCATTTGAAACTGTCCACGATTTTCCCTTTTAAGACACATGGTCAAAACTGGAATGAGGCAAATCGGGCGAAGCTGCAGGCTTTTAAGCAGGTGGATTTCGTCAAATACAGCTTTGATGTCTATGAAAGTCCTGGACAATTCCGGGCTTATGACCAGTTTCTGATTGAGAATACGGACGCCGCGCTGGTTTTGTATGATTCTGAGAATGAGACGAAATTGCATTTTCTGGTGGACATGATGCAGCAGTGGCCGGATTATCCTGTCGAATTCATTACTTTTGACGATTTGCAGAATATTGCAGAAAACGACTTTGCTGAGTGAGTAAAGTCGTTTTCGTATATTTATTTACATTTTCTGCTATTTTGGATGTCGCGTACGTTTTGTGTGGGAAAATTTGTAGAAAAGCGGGTAGCTCAGGTGCAGCAGCGCGAAAGCCAGCAACAGTGAGCCAATCGTGTCGGACGGGTAATGCACTCCCAGGTAGACACGGCTGGCCATGACGCACAAAATTAACAGCGCAGCCATTATCCCTAAAAGCACTTGGATAAAATGATTTTTCAGGGAAGAGGCGAGAATGAAGAAGAGCCCGCCAATCAAGGCAGCGGCCATGATTGAATGCCCGCTGGGAAAGGACGGACCGCTCTCGGAAACGAGCCATCTACCGGCAGGACGCGCCCGGCCGATGAGTTTTTTGATTTCCGGATTGATAAGCGTGCAGAATCCGGTGATTAGAAGCAGATACAGGGCTGAAATCCAGCGATTGGACTTTTTAAAGATTAATATCAGTATCAGACAGGCCGCCGCCAAAAAGTAGCCGTATTTCGGACCGAACAGCAGATGGATGATTTTGCCGGCTTCGCTCACACTCGGTGTCCGCAGGCTGAAAACCCGCTGCTGAACGGCTGTATCGCTGATGAAACTGTTCAGGACCAGCGGCCCGTTCTGGAATTTCTGACGCACCATGACGGCTAGAATCAGGAAAAGCAGCAGGAGCACCGCTCCCCAAATGTAATGGAATTTTTTATGCATTTCGATTAATTTTATTAACTTTCTCGGCATCCAGGCTGTTTACCATGGCCTGCAGCATTTTTTGTGCCTGCTGGAAATCATCCAGACTATAAAGCGTCTGGTGGCTATGGATATAACGGGCGCAGACGCCGATAGTGGCAGAAGGGATGCCCTCGCCCGCCAAATGGGCTGCACCTGCGTCTGTGCCGCCCTTGGCAATGTAATACTGGGTTTTAACGTCGGCCGTCTCGGCTGTTTCAATCAGGAAGTCTTTCATTTCCGGCAGCATAATATGACCCGGGTCAAAGACGCGCATTGTCACGCCGCCGCCCATGCGGCCGTTTTCATCGCCGAAAGTGTCTCCCGCCGGCGAGCAGTCAACAGCAAAGAAGAGGTCAGGCTTGAATTTGGTTGTTGCTACTTTGGCGCCGCGCAGACCGACTTCTTCCTGCACATTGGCCCCGATAATCAGTGTTACGCCAAGTTCTTTGTCTTTCAGGAACTCCAGCAGCTCCAGCACTTCAAGGCAGCCGTAGCGGTTGTCCCAGGCCTTGCCCATGACATTTCTGCCGTTGGCGGTGAGAATGGTTTCAGTTTCAGGAACGATGACGTCGCCGGGACGGATGCCGTAAGTCTCGGCTTCGTTTTTATCTGCAAAACCTGCGTCAAAGACAATATCAGAAATGGCTGGAAGTGAAGGCGCACTGCCGCTTCCGCGCATCAGATGAGGCGGCACGCCGCCTGTGATGACAGGGATTTTCTTGCCAGACGAAGTAAACAGGCTGAAACGCTGGGCGCTGACAACCAGAGGATTCCAGCCGCCGAGCGCGACAACGCGGAGTGTCCCGTCAGCTTGAATTTTTGAGACAAGAAAGCCGACTTCGTCCATGTGGCTGGCAATCATGACACGCGGGGCACCCGCGACTTTTGATTTTTTAGTGATGAAAATTCCGCCGAGGCCGTCAAATTCAGGCTGATAGCCCAGTCCCAGCATCTTTTTCTCCAAGTAATCACGCATGGCGGTTTCATGACCGCTGGTTGCCTGAATCTCAGTGATTTCTTTGATTTTACTGAACAAATCCATAAATATTGACCTCTTTCTGATAAAAACGTTTACACAATAATAAGCTTAATAAACTTAAACACTATTATTATAACCTATTTTGTGGTAAAATCATCGTATGGGAAAATTTTGGAAATTTGGCGTCGGTCTGGCTGTCGGTGCGGTTGCGGGCGCAGGGCTTTATCTTGCCTATCAGCAGAATGAGGATAATCTGCGCGCTGAACTGATTGAAGCGGCGCGAGATTACTTTGACGAGGAAGAAATTGATGTCGTCTGGCTTTTTGATGAACCTCTGCGCGAGAATGTTTTCGCCGGCGGTTTAAACTTTGCCAGCGGCAAGTCAATCAGTTTTGAAATTGAAGAAAAATCACAAAAAATTATCAAAGAAGTTGAAAACGCTTGAGTTTAACAGCGCTTGAAAGGAATGAATAAAAAATGATTATACCGGAAAATACCGAGAAACTTAATCAGTTAACGAAAAAGGAGGGAAAATTTGTTTTCTTCTTCACAGCCGGCTGGTGCCCGGACTGCGCTTTTATTAAACCTAAGATGCCTGAAATTGAAGCTGAAAATCCGGAATTTCAGTTTGTTGAAACTGACCGTGACGAGTTCATGGATTTGGCTCAGGAATGGGATATTTTCGGCATTCCCAGCTTTGTAGTTTTAGAAAACGGCAAAGAAATCGGGCGCTTGGTCAACAAAGACCGTAAAACCAAAGAAGAAGTCAACAGCTTTCTCGCAAATTACAAATAAAGGAAAATATGATAGCATTTTTTAACGAAAATATTGGAAATGTCCTGATGCTCGTTGTAGCGGACAACCACGGGGCAGCATTAGATTACGAGCGCAAGGCTGACATTGCGCGCGTTTTTCGTGAAGACACCGGCGAGACGGTTGCCTGGAACTTTTTCGGCGAGGAATTTCCGAAAAATGGTGAAATCACGCTGACTGAGAAGCAGATTTGGAACCTTGAAGATGACATTGCTGCGGCTGGTTTTGCTGAAACCATCGAGGGCGAGGTACATTCTAATTTTGTGGTGGCTGAAATTGTCAAAATGGACGAACATCCGGATTCTGACCATTTGCACATTTGCCAGGTTGATGTCGGAAATCCTGAGCAGCTGGTACAAATCGTCTGCGGCGCGGCTAATGCGCGTGAGGGTCTGAAAACAGTGGCGGCACTGCCGATTTCTCTCATGCCGGACGGGGCTTTGATTTTTGACGGTGAACTTCGCGGTGTGGTGAGTCACGGAATGCTCTGCTCGGCCCGTGAGCTAGGATTGCCGAATGCACCGCAGGCGCGCGGGATTATTGAGTTATCGCCGGACTTAGCGGCTGGTGAGGCCTTTGACGCGGAAGCGATGTGGCATGGATAAAATTTCAGTCATTGTCCCTTGTTACAACGAGGAAGAGAGTCTGCCGCACTTTTTTGCGGCGGCTGAAAAGGTGCGTCAGCAGATGCCGGTTGAGTTTGAGTACATTTTTGTCAATGACGGTTCAAAAGACAGGACGCTGCCGATTTTGCGCGAGCTGCAGTCTGCCCATTCTGACATCGTGCATTATATTGATTTTTCGAGAAATTTCGGCAAAGAGTCTGCGATTTATGCTGGTTTACAGGCCTCGACCGGTAATTACGTGACATTACTCGACGCGGATTTGCAGGACCCGCCGGAAATGCTCATCGAGATGTATGCCAAAATCCAAGCGCCTGACATTGACTGTGTAGCGGCACGCCGCTTTGACCGTAAGGGTGAGCCATGGCTGCGCAGTTTATTCAGCAGGCTTTTCTATAAGATTATGAATCGAATTTCGGAGACGCCTGTTATTGACGGTGTGCGTGATTTTAGGCTGATGACGCGCCAGATGACTGACGCGATTCTCGAGCTCTCCGAATACAACCGTTTCTCAAAGGGCCTCTTCACCTGGGTCGGTTTCAATACTGAATATGTCGCCTATGAGAATCATGAGCGCGTGGCCGGCAGCAGTCACTGGAGTTTTTTCAGTCTGCTGAAGTATTCGATTGACGGTTTTGTCAATTTCTCTGAGGCACCGCTGAATCTGGCGGTCTGGGGCGGTCTGGTTGTCGTGTTCATTGATATTGTTGCTTTGCTGTTTGTTATAGTGCGGGCGCTTGTCTGGAATGACCCGGTCGGCGGCTGGGCTTCAACTGTGGTTATCATTTTGTTCGCCTTCGGTGTGACTTTGCTGATGCTGGGAATTATCGGCAAATACATTGCCAAGATTTTCTCAGAAGTCAAAGGGCGTCCGATTTATATTGTGAAAGAAAAAAAGTAGCATAGGCTATTTTTTTTTTCGAAATTTTTGTAACACTTGCCGAAATTTTGCGTATATAACAGTAGGGAGGAAAAAACCCTGATTATAGAAAATTTTGGAGGTTCAAAAATGAACAAAACACTTCTCATCGGCCGACTGGTCGCCAATCCTGAACTCGTGACAACAGCCAGCGACAAAAATGTTGTCCACACGACGATTGCTGTTAACCGCCGTTACAGGAATCCGGAGGGGGAACGGCTGGCAGATTTTATCTCGCTGGTCATCTGGGGGAAAACCGCTGAAAACTTTGTTTCTTATGCCAAGAAAGGCAGCCTGCTTTCTGTTGAGGGCGAAATCCGCACACACAACTACGAGGACAAGCAGAAGCAGCGCCATTACGTGACCGAGGTCCTCTGTACCTCTTACAACCTTTTAGAAAGCAAAGCCGCAGTGGCTCTGCGGGAAGGCAGCATCAGCACGGAAGAATTAGCGTTGGAGGCCGAAGAACTGCCTTTTTAAGCGGGAAATGACAAATAAATCAGCAAATGAAAAAATTGTTGTTAAATCAGCTGGAAATTTAGACTAAACTGTTGACTATTTTTGACCTTTGCGGTACAATAAGAATGTAAGTTAGCACTCTGCCAATTAGAGTGCTAAAATAAAGAAAATTATTTGGAGGTTGAATATGTTAAAACCCTTAGCAGATCGTGTAGTTTTACGCGTGAAAGAAGAGGAAGAAAAAACTGTCGGCGGCATCGTTCTGGCCAGCAGTGCTCAAGAGAAGCCGCGCACAGCAGAAGTTGTTGCCGTAGGACCAGGCAAACGTAATGAAGAAGGAAAATTAATTCCGCTTGAAGTTAAAGTCGGTGATGTTGTTGTTTTCGCAGAATACGGCGGCAGCAAGGTCAAACTTGACGGCGAAGAATACCTCATCACACGCGAATCTGATTTGCTTGCAGTTTTATAAGATGTGAAACACGCCCGCTATGAAGCGTAGAAAATTAGGAAATCGTGGTTCTGCCCGCAGGGCAGGTTCTGATTTATCTATTTTCCTAGCTTCAGGCGTGTTGAACTCAGTTAATAAGAAAGGTCGATAATCAAATATGTCAAAAGAAATAAAGTTTTCATCTGATGCCCGCTCAGCCATCGTGCAGGGTATCGATATTCTAGCGGATACAGTGAAAATCACGCTTGGACCAAAAGGCCGCAATGTGGTGCTGGAGAAGTCATACGGTTCACCGCTCATCACCAATGATGGCGTTACCATTGCCAAAGAAATCGAGCTTGAAGACCATTTTGAGAATATGGGCGCAAAACTCGTGTCAGAAGTAGCCTCAAAGACGAATGATATCGCTGGTGACGGTACAACCACTGCGACACTGCTGACACAGGCAATTGTACGCGAGGGCTTGAAGAATGTCACTGCCGGAGCTAATCCTATCGGTATCCGCCGGGGAATTGAAAAAGCCACTGAAACTGCCGTTGAGGCGCTTAAGAAACTGGCGATTCCAGTTTCAGGCAAAGATGCAATTGCCCAGGTAGCGACTGTTTCAAGCCGCAGTGAAAAAGTCGGCGAGTACATCTCAAATGCCATGGAAAAAGTCGGCGCAGACGGCGTCATTACTATTGAAGAGTCTAAAGGCATGCAGACTGAGCTGGATGTCGTTGAAGGCATGCAGTTTGACCGTGGCTATTTGTCACAATACATGGTGACTGACACTGAAAAAATGGTGGCAGACCTGGATAATCCTTATATTCTCATCACTGACAAGAAGATTTCCAATATTCAGGAAATCCTGCCGCTGCTTGAGTCTGTGGTTAAGGCCGGTCGCGCACTTCTGATTGTGGCTGATGATGTTGACGGTGAGGCTTTGCCTACGCTGGTCCTGAACAAGATTCGCGGCACTTTCAATGTAGTTGCTGTAAAAGCTCCTGGTTTCGGTGACCGCCGTAAAGCGCAGCTTGAGGATTTGGCCATCTTGACAGGCGGTACAGTCATTACGGAAGAGCTTGGTCTTGAACTGAAAGATGCAACGATTGAGTCACTCGGCTCTGCAAGTAAGGTAACTGTTGATAAAGACAAGACAACTGTGGTTGAGGGCGCTGGCGATAAAGCGGCTCTGGCACAGCGTGTTGCGACAATCAAAGCTCAGATTGAGCAGACAACTTCAGACTTTGACAAAGAGAAGCTGCAGGAGCGTTTGGCTAAACTGGCCGGCGGCGTGGCTGTTATCAAGGTCGGTGCAGCAACTGAAACTGAAATTAAGGAAATGAAGCTGCACATTGAAGATGCATTGAATGCAACTCGTGCGGCTGTTGAAGAAGGTATCGTGGCCGGCGGCGGTGTCGCTCTGGCTACTGTCATCAAAGAAGTGGCCAAACTTGACGTTGAAGGCGATGAAGCAACTGGTGTCAACATTGTGCTCCGTGCTCTGGAAGAGCCTGTTCGCCAAATTGCTGCTAATGCTGGCTATGAGGGCTCAGTCATCATCAATGAGCTGAAAAACCGCGCAGAGGGCGAAGGATTCAACGCAGCCAACGGCACTTGGGTGAATATGGTAGATGCTGGTATCATTGACCCAGTCAAGGTAACACGTTCCGCCCTGCAGAATGCTTCCAGCGTTGCGGCTATGGTTCTGACAACTGAAGCAGTTGTGGCTGACAAGCCTGAGCCGAAAGCTCCTGCAGCGCCAGCCATGGACCCATCTATGATGGGCGGCTATTAAGAGCTTCTCTAAAAACAAGAACTTGTCTTCGTGATTTTGGCTGAATTTCTCCTGCGGGAACAATTTTAGTTCCTATCCGAAAGTTATCCCGCTAAAGCCGCAAAGAATTGAATTAAAAAGTAAAACGAATTTCGAATTCTGGAATTCGTTTTTCTATTTGTAAGCCCTTACTATCAAGCTATTTCAAGATTTCCTGTTTCTTTTAAAATATAATAAAAGAAATTAATTCAAAATAGTTGCAAATTTTCTGACAATTTGATAAAATGATTTTTACTTACTTAAAAAGTGAGTATTTTAGTGAAAACTATTTTATTGATAAAAAAGGAGTTATTTTATGAAATTCACAAAGAGATTTATGGCCGCAGCGGTCATGATGACTGTCGGCTTTGCCGCTCTCACCGCCTGTAGTGCAGCGCCTAGCAGTTCCTCAAGCTCGGGCACTACAATCGGCGACACATTTAAAATCGGCGGCGACCTTGAGCTGTCCGGCGGCGTCTCAGCTTACGGGACTGCTATCAAAGACGGTGCCGACCTGGCGATTAAAGAAATCAATGCCGACGGCGGAATTGACGGCAAAAAAATTGTCATGACGACCAAAGACAACAAGTCTGATAATGCAGAGGCCGCAACGATTGCCAGCAACCTTATTTCAAATAACAAGGTCAATGTCATCTTTGGGCCGGCTACTTCAGGCGGGGCTATGTCAATGCTGCCGACGGCCACGAAGAGTGCTGTGGGCATTGTTTCGCCGACTGCGACGGCTGATGCTTATACGGTCACAAAAGGAAAAGTCAATCCTTATGCTTTCCGCAACACTTTCCAGGACAGTTTCCAGGGGAAGGTTCTGGCAAGCTATGTCACCAATAATCTGAAGGCGAAGAAAGTCATCATGTATTACGACAACTCTTCAGACTATGCCAAAGGTATTGAAGCCGCGTTTGACAAGAACTATGACGGGACAATTGTCGACAAGGTCACCTTTACGGCCGGCGACACTGATTTCCAGGCGACATTGTCAAAAATCAAGGGTGAAGATTTCGATGCGATTATTCTGCCGGGTTACTACAATGAAACTGGGCTGATTACCAAACAGGCGAGAGCTCTTGGCATCGAAGCACCAATTCTTTCCGGCGACGGCGCTGCAGACCCATCTTTCGTGGAATTGGCTGGAAAAGAAGCGGCAACAAATGTTTACTATGTTTCTTGCTACTCGGCAGAGGTGAGTCTTTCAGACAAAACTGCTGATTTTGTCAAAGCCTACAAAGCGAAATACGGCGAAGATCCAGGCATGTTTGCAGCTCTAGCTTATGACGGCATCTATTACATCAAGCAGGCCCAGGAAGACAGCCACGCGAAGAATTCAAAAGAGCTCGCAACGGCTCTCGGCAAGGTGAAAAACTTCGACGGCATTACGGGCGAGATGACGATTGATGCCGACCATAATCCGGTCAAATCTGCGATTGTGATTAAGCTGGAAAATGGCGTTACAACCTCATCAGAAGTGATTAAACCCTAAGAAATGAAACAAGATCATTTGATTTCCCGGGAAACTAGAAATTCCGGGAAATCAGCTGGTCACTGATTATTAAGGAAAAAATGCAAATAATACTAAACGGACTGATTCTCGGATCAGTATATGCTTTAATCGCGCTGGGCTACACCATGGTTTACGGCATTATTAAGCTGATAAACTTCGCTCATGGCGACATCTATATGGTTGGCGCTTTTGTCGGCTATTATCTGATAAATAATCTGCACATGAACTTTTTTCTGGCCTTAATTCTAGCCATGATTTTCTGTGCAGTTTTAGGCGTTGTCATTGAATATCTGGCTTACCGTCCGCTTCGGAATTCGACGCGAATTGCGGCGCTCATCACAGCGATTGGTGTGTCTTTTCTCTTGGAAAATGGCATGATTTTCTTGGTCGGCTCTGGGTCAAGGGCTTTTCCGCAGGTAATAAACGTCGTGCAGTTCCATGTTTTAGGCATGGTCATCACCAACATCCAGATTATGATTTTGGTCACGTCAGTCCTGCTGATGCTCATCTTGCAGTTTATTGTCCAGAAAACAAAAATGGGCAAAGCCATGCGGGCCGTCTCTGTCGAAATGGACGCAGCGCAGCTGATGGGCATCAACGTGAATCGGACCATCAGCTTTACCTTTGCGATTGGCTCTGCGCTTGCAGGGGCGGCAGGCGTGATGATTGGGCTTTATTACGGCTCAATTGACCCGCTGATGGGCATGGTGCCTGGCATCAAGGCCTTTATCGCGGCGGTTGTCGGCGGTATCGGCATCATTCCTGGCGCGGCGCTCGGCGGCATTGTCATCGGTCTGATTGAGACCGTGGCGCAGTCACTGCCTGGCAAGCTCTCATTTATCGCCGGCTACAAGGACGCGGTTGTCTACGTCATCCTGATTGTGATTCTGCTGATTCGTCCTTCGGGAATCCTAGGTAAAAATGTAAAGGAGAAAGTCTGATGAAAAAGAATTTAAAAGTAAATATCAGCTGGCTGATTCTTTTCATTGCAGCCTATGCGATTCTGAGTCTTCTCATTCAGTTCGGTATTTTCAATGATTTCATAGTGCAGATTATCACGCAAATCGGCATTAACATCATCCTCGCGGTCGGTCTGAACGTTATCATCGGCTTTGCGGGCCAATTCTCGCTGGGGCATGCCGGTTTCATGCTGATTGGCGCCTATTCTGGGGCCATCATCGGCGGACAGACCGGGACTTACCTGGGCTTCTTCCTGGCCATGCTGGTCGGTATGGTGATAGCGGGACTGGCGGCGCTGATTGTCGGTGTACCTACCTTGCGGCTGAAAGGCGATTACCTGGCCATTGCGACGCTGGGCGTGGCAGAAATCTTCCGAATCCTCGTCATCAACGGCGGCTCGCTGACAAACGGCGCAGCGGGCATGACCGGCATCCCGTTATTTACCAGCTGGCAGATGGTCTACGTCTTTGTGATTATCACGACCATTCTCAGCCTGAACTTCGGCCTGTCGGCCAATGGGCGCGGAATACGTGCGGTGCGTGACGATGAAATCGCGGCAGAATCGGTCGGCGTCAACGCAACCAAGGTCAAAGTGACAGCCTTTGTCTTCGGTGCCGTCACAGCCTCCATTGCAGGGACTCTCTACTCAGGATTTATCGGCACAGTTACTCCGAAAGACTTTACCTTCATGAATTCCGTCAATATCCTAATTATCGTCGTGTTCGGCGGACTTGGCTCAGTCACTGGGTCAATCGTCGGGGCAATCGTTCTCGGCATTTTGAACATGTTCCTGCAGGACTTCGGCTCATTGCGTATGATTATTTATTCACTGATACTGATTCTTATCATGATTTTCAGACCAGGCGGACTTCTGGGGCTCAGTGAATTCCAGCTTTCAAAAATTATCAATCGTAAGCCTAAATCTAGTGCAGCAAAGGAGGGCAACAAATAATGGCATTGTTAGAAGTGAAAAATTTGACCCGGAAATTCGGCGGCTTAACAGCGGTTGACGATGTTTCAATGGAAATCGGCGATTCCGAGCTGATTGGCCTGATTGGCCCGAACGGTGCCGGAAAAACGACACTGTTCAACCTGCTGACCGGTGTCTATACGCCAAGCTCAGGCACAGTCACCTTGAACGGACAATTGCTGAACGGCAAGAAACCTTATAAATTTGCGCTGGCCGGTTTGTCCCGGACTTTCCAGAACATTCGGCTTTTCAAAGACCTGAGCGTGCTTGACAACATCAAAGTCGCCATGGACGCCGGCAAAAAATACGGTTTCTTCGCGAATCTGCTTCGTCTGCCGATATTTTACAAAAGAGAAGAAGAGAAGCACCAGCGGGCCGTTGATTTGCTGAAACTCTTTGAAATGGAAGGCTTTCAGGACACTTTGGCGCGAAATCTGCCTTACGGCGAGCAGCGCCGCCTGGAAATCGTCCGTGCCCTGGCAACCAGGCCGAAAATTGTTTTCCTGGATGAACCTGCGGCTGGACTGAACCCGCAGGAGACGGCCGATTTGACGGCGCTGATTCGACGCATTCAGCAGCAGTTCGGTATCTCGATTGTCTTGATTGAACACGACATGAGCCTTGTCATGGAAGTGACCGAAAGGATTTACGTCCTTGACTACGGCAAACTCCTGGCTGAGGGCACGCCGGAGGAAATCAGGAATAACGCGAAAGTTGTCGAGGCTTATCTAGGTGGAGGAGCTTGATGCGAGACATGCCCGCTAAGAAGCGTAGAAATTTAGGAAAATTAGGTTCTGCCTTTAGGCAGGTTCTAATTTTATCTAATTTCCTAGCTTCTGGCATGTCGAACTCGAAAAGGAAACAAAAAAATGTTAAAAATTGAAAATATTTCTGTGAACTACGGGATGATAGAAGCCGTCCGCGACATCAGCTTTGAGGTCAAAGAGGGGGAAATCGTGGCGCTGATTGGGGCGAACGGCGCCGGTAAAACGACGACGCTTCACACGATTTCTGGTCTGCTGCGCCCGAAGCAAGGCAAAATCACCTTTCTTGACCAGGACATCACAGGCATGCAGCCGCAGAAAATCGTAGCCATGGGCCTTTCTCAAGTACCAGAAGGACGCCACGTTTTTCCAGGCCTGACTGTGCTTGAGAACCTGGAAATGGGCGCCTATCTGAAGAAAGACCGCGCAGAGAACGCCAGAAATCTGAAAGAAGTTTTTGAGCGCTTCCCGCGGCTTGAAGAAAGAAAAAATCAGGACGCAGCGACCCTGTCAGGCGGCGAGCAGCAGATGCTGGCCATGGGACGGGCGCTTATGTCAACGCCGAAACTCCTCTTGCTGGACGAGCCATCAATGGGACTTGCGCCGCAGCTGATTCAGGAAATCTTCAGCATCATCGTGGACATTCAGAAAAAGGGCACGACGGTGCTCTTGAATGAGCAGAATGCCAAACAGGCCTTGTCAATTGCTGACCGCGGCTACGTTCTTGAGACGGGGAAGATTATTCTGTCCGGAACGGGTGAGGAACTACTCCAGTCTGAAGAGGTTCAGAAAGCTTATCTTGGCGGTTAAAATTCGCCAGGTCTTGTGCTATAATTAGTGCAAGACTTTTTTATTACGTAAGGGCAAAGGAATGACTGAGAACAAGACTTTTTATATCACCACACCGATTTATTATCCGTCGGGCAAGCTCCATCTGGGCTCGACTTATACGACGATTGCCTGCGATGTGCTGGCGCGCTATAAGCGGCTGATGGGTTACGAGACTTTTTATTTGACGGGGCTTGATGAGCATGGGCAGAAGATAGAGCAGAAGGCAGAGGAGGCGGGACTTACGCCGAAGGAATATCTAGACCCGATGGCTGAAGATGTCAAAGCGCTCTGGAAGCTGCTGGACATTTCTTATGACAAGTTTATCCGTACGACGGACAGCTATCATGAAGAGGCCGTGCAGAAGATTTTCGAGCAGCTGCTGGCGCAGGACGACATCTATCTGGGCAAGTATGCCGGCTGGTATAGTGTCTCCGACGAAGAATTCTTCACGGAATCACAGTTGGAGGAGGTCTATCGCGATGCGGACGGCAATGTGACCGGCGGTATGGCGCCTTCTCATCACGAGGTGGAATGGGTCGAGGAAGAGTCTTATTTCTTCCGCATGGGCAAATACGCGGACTGGCTGCTGCAGTATTACGAGGAGCACCCCGACTTTATTCAGCCGGAAGCCCGCAAGAATGAGATGATTAACACTTTCATCAAGCCGGGTCTTGAAGATTTGGCCGTGTCGCGTACGACTTTTACCTGGGGAATTCCGATTAAGTCGAATCCGAAGCATGTCATCTATGTCTGGCTGGACGCCTTGTTCAACTATATCACGGCGCTGGGTTACGGCACAGATGATGATTCTTTGTACAAAAAATTCTGGCCGGGCGTGAATATGGTCGGAAAGGACATTCTGCGTTTCCACACGATTTACTGGCCGATTTTCCTGCATGCGTTGGGGCTGCCTGCGCCGAAGCAGGTGTTCGGCCACGGCTGGTATCAGGTCAACGGCCGCAAAATGTCGAAGTCTTTCGGCAATGTGGTCTACGCAGAGCCGCTGGTGGCGCAGTATGGGCTGGACCCGTACCGTTACTTCATTTTGCGGGCAATGCCTTTTGGCAATGACGGCAATTTCACCGCTGAGTCCTATATTGACCGGATTAATTTTGATTTGGCCAATGACCTCGGGAACCTGCTGAACCGTACGGTGGCGATGATTAACAAGTACAACGGCGGCAGGATTGAGCGCGGAGAGGCCAGTGAATTTGACCAGGAGCTGGGTGAAGTCGCACAGACCAGTCTGAATAATTATCACGCGGCCATGGACAAATTCGAGTTTTCTGTCGCATTGTCGGAAATCTGGACGCTGATTTCCCGCAGTAACAAGTATATCGACGAGACCCAGCCCTGGGTTCTGGCCAAATCAGAAGCTGATAAGTCAAAACTGAACAATGTCTTGTATCATCTGGCGGCGAATTTGCGCGTGACAGCTGCGCTTCTGCAGCCCTTCATGCACGATACCAGCGAGAAAATCTTTGCCCAGCTCGGTCTGACGGAGGATAAGCAGATTCCGATTGAAAATCTGAGTTTTGATTATGACTTCGTAAATCCTGTAACCCCGCATGGTGAGCCGATTTTCCCGCGCCTGGACCGTGAAGAGGAAATTGCCCGAGTGAACACATTTATTGGAGATGAAAAGGAGGAGGAAGCAGTGACAGAAGAAATTTTGGACCATAAAGACCAGATTGTCTTTGAGGATTTTGACAAAATTGAGGTTCGTGTCGCAGAAGTGCTGCAGGTTGAAAAAGTTGAAGGTTCGAAGAAACTGCTGAAATTTACGCTGGATGCTGGAGATGCTGAGCCGCGGACAATTTTGTCAGGCATTCAGGCATTCTACCCGAACGAGCAGGAATTGCTCGGGAAGAAACTGCAAATCGTGGCAAATCTGAAACCGCGTAAAATGATGGGCAAATACGTCAGTGAGGGCATGATTCTCTCGGCTGAAAGTCCGGACGGCAAGCAGCTCTGGGTCTGCGAAGTCGATAAAGCTGTGCCGAACGGCAGTTTAGTCGGCTAAATCAGTATTTAAAAGTGCAGGTAAGTGCTATTTTGTTTTTAAACAAATGGCGCTTATCTGCACTTTTTTTACTTACTTGCCGGCGGGCAAAGTCTGCATGAGAGCAAAGACCGTCACGGAAATAAAACGCTGCGAAAAGCGGAAGTTTATCAGCTGATACTTAAAACAGTCAGTGTATTTTCAGTGCTATTACTGCAGCAGAAATGATTTCCGCGGCTTGAATTTGATGATGTTCTGGAAACAATGCAGACACGGGTAAAACTTCGCATTTATAAATCGATTATGGACAGGCTGTTTGATTTTTTCAGTGCTGAGCAGTTTTACGGGATTCGGATTTTGAGGACAATTCGCAGTATCTTGTCTATTTTCCCTCTGTCGAATCGGGGATAAGTACGAGGACTAAACTTTTTTGTCTTTTTAAATGAAAAAGTAGAAAATTTTCACCAATAAAATGTTATGATAGAGTCAGGTGAAAATGAAACAAGGAAAATTAAGAATTTACTTCGGCTATGCAGCGGGCGTCGGGAAGACTTTTGCCATGCTTGAAGATGCGCGGGAGGCTAAAGCCAATGGTCTTGACGTGGTTGCCGGTTATATCGAGCCGCATGCTAGGCCTGAAACGATGGCATTGCTGGATGGGATTGAAGTTCTGCCCACGAAAAAAATTATCTACAAAGGCGTGAAGCTGCGTGAATTTGATTTGGATGCCGCACTGGAGCGAAAACCGCAGCTGATTCTAGTGGATGAGCTGGCGCATACCAACGCCTACGGCTCTAGGAATAAGAAGCGTTTTCAGGACGTGGTCGAGCTTTTGCGTGCCGGCATTGATGTTTATACGACGGTCAATGTTCAGCATATTGAGAGTCTGAATGATGTGGTCGAGAAAATCACGGGGATTCACGTGAATGAGCGGATTCCTGATGAGATTTTCGACCAGGCAGACCAGATTGAGCTGGTCGATTTGGAGCCGGCGGATTTGCTGGAGCGTTTGAATAAGGGCAAGATTTATAAGAAAACTCAGGCGGCGCGGGCGGTTCAGAACTTTTTTACTGAGGAGAAGCTGGTGGCGCTGCGTGAGATTGCACTGCGCAAGACGGCGGACCAGGTCAATCACCGGGCGGTGGCGAGTCAGATAGACAAGAATAGCTCCTACAGCCGCGAGCACATTCTGGTTTGTGTCTCGCCTTCGCCTGCGTCAACCTATGTGATTCGGGCGGCGGCACGTTTGTCGGCGGCTTTTAAGGCGGATTTTACGGCGCTCTATGTCGGAAATGTGGAAAATGACCAGACGCCTGAGGACCGGCTGCGGCTGCGGCAGAATCTGCGTCTGGCTGAGCAGCTGGGCGCGAAGATTACGGTGGTTTATGGAGATGATTTGCCCAAGCAGATTGCAGAGTATGCCAAGGTCAGCCGGGTTTCTAAGCTGGTTATCGGGAAGTCGCTTGAGCGCAGGCCTTGGCCTTTTCTGAAAGCGAATATTGTGGACAGTTTGAATCAGATTGCTCCGAATCTGGACATTTACGTGATTCCCAACGGCACGCCGCTGGAGAGCCAGAAGCCTTTATGGAAGCTTTATCACTTTGCTAAGCCCTATTTTTCGGCGAGTGATTTGGCGAAGACTTTGCTGATGCTGGTGGTTGTCACTTTGCTGGGCCTGGGCTTTCAGTATTTAAATTTTAATGTTTCCAACATCATTACGATATACATTTTAGGTGTTCAGCTCAATGCTGTGATTACCAAGGGACGTATTTTCAGTGTGATTTCCTCGGTCCTGTCAGTGCTTTGCTTTAATTATTTCTTTACGGCGCCTTATTTCACTTTTGAGGCTTTTAATCCCAGCTATCCGGTGACTTTTGTGATTATGCTGGCGGCTGGTTTGATTACGGCGACTTTGATTAAGCGTATTCAGAATCAGGCTAGGCTTTCGGCGGAAAAATCTTACCGCACGGAGGTGCTTCTGCAGACAAACCGTGAGCTGCAGCTGCCGGATTCAGAGGCGGAAGTGCTGGATGCAGTGGCGGAGCAGCTTGGCAAATTGCTGGAGCGTGATATTGTGATTTATCCAGTGGAAAACGGTGCGCTTCAGGATTTCCGTTATTTTGCGCGGCCGGATTCAAATCAGACTGCCGCAGGCTACGAAGCGCTCAAAGAAGAGGGCGTGGCCGACTGGGTACTGCATAATAATAAGCGGGCAGGTGCAACGACAAATACGCTGTCTGCGTCCAAATTCCTTTATTTGTCCGTGCGGCGAAAAGAGCGGATTTTTGCAGTCATCGGCATTCTGATGAACGGCCGGGCCGAGCTGGATGCCTTTGATAAATCAATTGTGCTGGCCATTCTGGGCGAAGCGGCTTTGGCGCTGGAAAAGGAAGTTCTGCGTGAAGAGCAGCAGGAGACAGAGCTGAAAATGCAGCAGGAGCAGCTCCGGGCCAATCTTCTGCGGGCAATTTCGCATGACCTGCGCACGCCATTGACCAGTATTTCCGGAAACGCGAAGCTCATGATGACAACGGACAATGGGCTGACAAATGTCCAGAAAGAAGAGCTGTCGGCCTACATTTATGATGACTCGATGTGGCTGATTAACTTGATTGAAAATCTCCTGTCGATTACCCGGCTTGACGGCAATATCGAGCTGAAACTCACGACTAATGTCATTGACGAAGTAGTGGAAGAAGCTTTGGAACATGTTGACCGTCACCTGAACCAGCATGACTTTAAGCTGAACCTCTCGAAAGAGGTGCTGACCGCAAAGATGGACGCGCCGCTGATGGTTCAAGTGCTGATAAATATCATCAACAACGCGGTAAAATATACACCACAGGGCTCCGAAATTACCCTGACCACCTCGCGCAGCGCAGAAAAAATAAGAGTTGAGGTCTCCGATAATGGGCCCGGCGTGACTGATGAAGAAAAAGACAAAATCTTTGATATGTTCTATACATTTTACTCAATGGAAGACGCCGTGTCTGACGCAAAACGCGGACTAGGACTGGGTTTGTCACTCTGCAAGTCAATTATTTCTGCACACGGCGGCGAAATTTATGTGCGGGACAATGTGCCTAAAGGCCTAGTAATCGGCTTTACACTGCCCCTAACGGAGGTGAATTTATCAGATGGACAATGAGAAAATTAAAGTTTTAATCTGCGAAGACGACCCGTCGGTGAACAAACTCTTGTCTCTGACCCTGGAAGTCGAAGGCTATAATTATACAGCAGTTCAGACGGGAAAAGACGGGCTGCGTGAGCTGGTAGCTCATACACCGGACCTGCTGATTCTGGACTTAGGCCTGCCTGACATGGACGGCGGCGAAATTATCAAGAAACTACGCGGCTTTTCGCAGCTGCCGATTATCGTGGTCAGCGCGCGCGGCGAGGCGACAGATAAGATAGAAGCACTGGACGCAGGCGCCGACGATTATCTGACCAAGCCTTTCAGCACAGACGAACTGCTCGCCAGACTCCGCGTCAGCCTGCGCCGGGCTGCCTTTGCCAGAGAAAATCCGGCAGCCGTCTCTGAGAAGAAACAGTTCATTAACGGCAAGCTGAAGATAGATTTCCCCTCTAATCAGGTCTTTGTCGGAACACAGGAAATTCACCTGACACCGATTGAGTACAAACTGCTCTGCCTTTTGGCTGATAACCTAGACCGTGTGCTGACCTACAACTTTATTGTCAAGAAAATCTGGGGCTACCACTCCGATGATTTTTCCGACCTGCGCGTGTTTGCCAATACGCTGCGCAAGAAGATTGAGCTCGACCCGGCAGAGCCGCGGATGATTCAGACGCATATTGGGGTGGGCTATCGGATGGTTAAGGTGGAATGATAGGACACAGATATTTTCATGCTCTAGCGATAATAAAATTCACTGGTGAATGTGGTAAAATGTAAGTATAAATAAGCGAGGTGTCATGATGTCAGATTTTGTATTTGAAGGCGGTTTGGAATTAAGAGTTGATGTTATTCCAAGTCCAGTCAATTTGCGGCGAGAGAATCCCTATGTAGAAATTTCAGATGCCGATGGCGTCATTGGAACTTTTACTTTAGCTGGAGAGCTAGTTGACGGTGAGATGACAAAGGCAGAACAGAGATGTTTAGCTGAGTCTATTGTTCAAAAGAGACCAGTGCTTGAGGCAATCATTAGCCAGTACAAGCAAGAACAGGGAGTGAGTTGATGCCGGGTTATTATTTTGAATATGGAATAAAAATCATTGTAAAATATAATGAGTACAATCATATCGGTGCTCCTCATGTTCATGTAGAATTGGCCGGCGAAGATATTGCCTCTGTGAGTCTGGAAGGAGAGCTGCTGGCCGGAAATATTTCACGTAGGTCAATTCTGAACTATGTGAGAAGGATTATTGAGCAGAATTATGATTTGTTCAAATTGGAGTATGAAAAGGGACAAAAATCTGATTATTGAAGTCTGAGTTCTGACGCTTACTTTTTATTTCGAGTCAGGCCATACAAAAGCTGCCTATCTGTGCAGTTTTTTTGCGCAAAAAATCTTTACAAAATCTTTATACAGCACCCGAAATCTTTACACCAACTTAACTTTATAAATGCTAGAATGCTCTCAAACGGAGGAAAAAACTTTGATGGATATTTTAATGCTTTTAGTTTTAGTCGCAGGTTTTGCGCTGATTCTGGGCTTGATTGCCTGGTGCGACAAGCAAATCAAAGATTGAAAGAATAGAAAGAGGACTTCGAAATGTTTATTGTTTTAGGAATAATTATTGTGCTCCTGGCGGCCTATCTCTTTTATGCGCTGATTCATCCGGACAGGTTTTAAGGAGGCAAAGCTATAATGATTGCACAAGTGGTTTTTGTTTTGCTTTTGGCGGTGCTGTTAATGCTGCCGACGGGCAAGTATTTGTATCATATTGCTGCGGGTGAGCATACTTTTGCTGACCGGTTTTTTAATCCGATTGATAATTTTATTCTCAAGCTAATCGGTCAAAAAGATAAAAAGGGCATGAGCTGGAAGAAGTACGCGGTTTCACTGGTGCTGACGAATGCGGTGATGGTTTTTGCGGCTTATCTTGTTCTGCGGCTGCAGGCGCTGCCGATTTTCAATCCGAATGGGATTTCCGGCATGGAGCAGGGTTTGAGCTTCAATACGGTGATTTCATTTGTCACGAATACGAACTTGCAGGATTATGCGGGCGAGTCGGCTTTGTCTTATCTGAGCCAGATGATTGTGATTACTTTTCTGATGTTTGCTTCGGCGGCGTCTGGCTTTGCGGCGGCAATGGCCTTTATTCGCGGTCTGTCGGGCAAATATCAGAATATGGGAAATTTCTTTGTGGATTTTGTGCGCGTGATTACGCGTGTGCTGCTGCCTTTCTCGATTATCGGCGCGCTGATTCTGATTTCACAGGGGGTGCCACAGACGCTGATGGCGAATTTGACGGTGCATACGATTGACGGAAAACTCCAGGATATTGCGCTGGGGCCGGTGGCGGCGCTTGAAATCATCAAGCATCTGGGTACCAACGGCGGCGGCTTCTTTGCGGCGAATTCTGCGATGCCGTTTGAAAATCCGAATGTCATTACAAATATTGTTGAGATGCTGTCTATGACGCTGATGCCGGGCTCTGTCGTGGTTGCTTTCGGGCATATGGCGGCTGACAGGAAGCGTGAGCAGGCGGGGGCTGAAAGCACTAAGAAAGCGAAGAAAGTATGGTTGGGCCGTCAGGCACGTCCGATTTTCATCGTCATGTCTGTCCTCTTTGTCGCGGGGCTTGCAGTGATTCTGTGGTCGGAGTCGCAGGGGAATTCGATTCTCAAAGAGCTGGGGCTCAGTCAAGCCATGGGCAGCATGGAAGGGAAGGAAACTCGCTTCGGTATCACCATGTCCGGCCTATTTACCGAAATCACCACGGCCTTTACGACGGGTTCGGTCAATAATATGCATGACTCGCTGACGCCTCTGGGCGGGGCTGTGGCTATGATGAACATGATGCTGAACGTCGTTTTCGGGGGAAAGGGCGTGGGTCTGATGAATATGGTCATGTATGTGCTTCTCACTGTCTTTATTTGCGGGCTCATGATTGGACGTACACCGGTTTACTTGGGCAAGAAAATTGAGGGGAAGGAAATGAAGCTGACCGCTCTGGGAATCATTGTCCATCCTCTGATTATCCTGGCTTTCACAGCGATTGCGGTTTCCGTCGCAGCTGGAGTCGCCGGAGTCAGCAATCCGGGCTTTCACGGCCTCTCTCAAATCGTCTATCAGTATACTTCGTCCTCGGCCAATAACGGCTCAGGCTTTGAGGGCATGCTTGACAACACAGCTTTCTGGAATATAACGACAGGCGCTGCCATGTTCTTCGGGCGCTATCTGACAATCGTGATTCAGCTGGCCATCGCAGGCTCTCTGATGATGAAAAAGCCGGTCAATGAGTCGACAGGCTCGCTCAAAACGGACACCGGCACATTTACCATCGTCCTGTTTGTGATTGTGATTGTCATCTCGGCCTTGACCTTCCTGCCTGCTCTGGTGCTGGGGCCGATTGCAGAATTTCTGACGATGTAAAGGAGGCTGAAAAATGAGTACAAAAAAGAAAAAAATGATGAATTCAGAGATTCTTCAGACTTCAATCAAAGGGTCATTTACCAAGCTCAACCCGGCTTACATGATGAAAAATCCCGTCATGTTCGTCGTCGAAATCGGCTTTGTCATCACGCTGGTCTTGTCCATCTTTCCGAATCTGTTCGGACGAGTCAGCGCTTCCACGCAAATTTACAACATCATCGTGGCGCTGATTCTGTTCATCACGGTGCTCTTTGCCAACTTTGCCGAGTCGGTCGCAGAAGGCCGCGGCAAGGCACAGGCTGAGAGCTTGAAAAAGACGCAGCAGGACATGAAAGCGCGAATCATCGAAAGCGATGGCGAGACAGAAAAAATCATCGATGCCTCAGAGCTGAAAAAAGACGACATCGTCCTAGTCAAAGCCGGTGAGCTGATTCCAAACGACGGTGAAGTCGTTGAGGGAATAGCTTCGGTTGACGAATCTGCCATCACAGGTGAATCCGCGCCTGTCGTCAAAGAGTCCGGAGGAGATTTCGCCTCAGTTACCGGAGGCACCACCGTCGCCAGCGACTGGCTGAAAATCCGCATCACCTCGAATGCGGGCGAGTCGTTCCTGGACAAGATGATTTCACTAGTAGAAGGTGCTTCGCGCAAGAAAACACCGAACGAAATTGCCCTGAACACCTTGCTGGTCAGCCTAACCATCATTTTCCTGATTGTGATTGTCACACTGTATCCCATTGCTGCATTTGTCAATGTCAAGCTCGCGGTACCAACCTTAATCGCGCTGACCGTCTGTCTGATTCCCACAACAATCGGCGGCCTATTGTCCGCCATCGGCATTGCCGGAATGGACCGTGTGACGCGCTTTAACGTCATTGCCATGTCAGGCAAGGCAGTTGAGGCCAGCGGCGATGTTGATACGATGATTCTGGACAAAACCGGCACCATCACCTTCGGCAATCGAATGGCAGCAAAATTTTACCCGGTTGAGGGCGTCAGTCTTGCATTTCTAACTGAAAACGCAGTGCTGACCTCACTGCAAGACGAGACGCCTGAGGGTAAATCCATCGTCAAGCTGGCCGAAGAAGAGCAGAATAAAACGTTTGATTTGCCGGAAAATACCAGCTTCAGCGAATTTACTGCGCAGACACGCATGAGCGGTGTCGACCTGCCGGACGGAACCAGCATCCGCAAAGGCGCATCCGATGCGGTCATTGCACACGTTGAAGGCCTTGGCGGCCAAATACCGGCAGATTTGAAAGCCATCACCGACGAAATTTCATCGGCTGGCGGCACACCATTGACAGTCTGCCTTAACAACCGCATCCTCGGCGTGATTTATCTGAAAGATACCGTGAAACCGGGACTGGTCGAACGCTTTGCCCGGCTGCGTGAAATGGGCATCAAAACCATCATGGCCACAGGCGATAACCCATTGACCGCCGCCACTATTGCCCAGGAAGCAGGTGTTGACAGCTTCATTGCCGAATGTAAGCCCGAAGACAAGATTGTAGCCATCAAAGCAGAGCAGGCAGAAGGCAAAGTCGTAGCCATGACAGGCGACGGCACCAACGATGCACCCGCTCTGGCTCAGGCAGATGTCGGCATCGCCATGAACTCAGGCACCAGCGCCGCCAAAGAAGCCGCCAACATGGTCGACCTCGACAGCGACCCCACCAAGATACTAGACGTCGTAGAAATCGGCAAACAGCTCCTGATTACACGCGGCGCCCTCACGACATTTTCCATTGCCAATGACCTGGCCAAATACTTTGCGATTATCCCAGCCATGTTCATGCTGGCCATTCCAGAAATGCGCGTGCTCAATATCATGGGACTCTCAACCCCTTCCAGCGCGATATTATCAGCCCTGATATTCAACGCGATTATCATCCCGATTCTAATTCCGCTGGCCATGAAAGGCGTCAAGTATAAGCCCCAGCGCTCGGAGAAGATGCTGACGCACAACATGCTCGTCTATGGCTTAGGCGGCGTCATCGCCCCATTTGTCGGAATAAAAATCATCGACCTCATCATTGCACCCATTCTGCACATGATAGGCCTATAGAAAGGAGAGTGGCAGAATATGAAAAAAATACTCTCAGAAATAAAAACACCTTTTCTGGTCACCATTGTCTTCATCTGCATCTGCGGACTTTTCTATCCTTTACTGATGACCGGCCTAGGCCAGGCGATTTTCCCTCATCAAGCCAACGGCAGCCAAATCACAGCTGACGGCAAGGTCGTCGCCTCCTCGCTGATTGGCCAGGACTTTAGTAATGATGCGCGCTTCCTCAAAGGTCGTCCGTCAGCTGTAAACTACAACAGCTATACCGAGACCGAAAAGACAGACGGGACCTACACAGGAGTAGCGTCAGGCTCAAGCAACTATGCGCCCAGCAATCCGAAACTCACGAAGCGCGTAGAAGCAGACATGACCGCTTTCCTGAAAGCCAATCCGGATGTCGAAAAATCAGAAATTCCAACCGACCTTTTGACCCAGTCAGGCTCAGGACTCGACCCGGACATCAGCCCAGCCAGCGCGAAAATCCAACTGCCGGCAATTTCAAAAGCCACGAAAATCAGTGAAGCCGACCTGCAGAAAATCGTTGACAAAAACACTCAGGGAAAAACACTCGGCTTTCTGGGCGAAGACACAGTCAATGTCCTTGGAGTGAATTTGGACATTGCCAAGGAGCTTGGCCTGATTGACAATGTTAAATAAAGTTAGCAAAAAGTCACTGTTTGGTGACTTTTTTTATTGTTTCAATGTGTTACTTCACTGATTGCGGTAAAATATAGGGTAGACAAGTGTAAAATAAGTATATAACAATAAAGGGACTAAAAAGAAC
Organism: Lactovum odontotermitis; assembly: GCF_054658595.1. Classification (NCBI taxonomy): domain Bacteria; kingdom Bacillati; phylum Bacillota; class Bacilli; order Lactobacillales; family Streptococcaceae; genus Lactovum; species Lactovum odontotermitis. Next base: position 147,261 of record NZ_BAAGGQ010000002.1, on the reverse strand, counting down.
AAAAAATAGACGTTAAACTTGACAAAATAGAAAACAATAAGGTATAATTTAGTCAAAATCAAAGAAAGCCGATATAGATATGGCAAAATTACTTCCACCCAAAATTTCTTATCAAGAGGCATTTGCCTTCGTAGAAACGCTCGTTGACAAGCTTGGAACAAGTTCTACGGAAATTACGACAGCAGCAAAAACACTTAATTTTGCTAATAGGAACTCTGGAACATTTCCTATCAAGATTGGTGCAGCAAAACAATTTGGACTTTTGGATTATCCTAAAGATGCGTTTGTTCAAGTTTCTCAACTTTACAAAAATATAAAAATTGGTGATGATGTAGAAAACTTTATTAAAGAAGCGCTAACTTCTCCTAATTTTTATAAGGAATTGATTGATAGATACACTACAAATATAACCCAAAGTCCACAAGTTATATCCACTTTTATTGAAAATAGCTATGGTGTAAAAAAGAAAGATGCAGATAAAATATCCAAAGCTTTTATAGAAAGTATGAAAGTGTATCCGACAAATTCAAACAAAGCAGAAAACGATTTTCTCGTGGACGGAACAAAAAATAATGAGTTAAATACGAATAATGTGAATCAAGAAAAATTTCAAGCGTCGAAAACGGCGGATGTAGATAAAGAGAGACAAAATCTCTCTCTTGAATTCTCAGGCATACAATTATCTATATCTGCTAAAAATGGCACTCCAAAAGAAGACATAAAGATAGTTGAGGCGATGATTCATTCATTTTTTAGCAAAATAGATATCGGAGGGAGTGAATGAATAACTATGTCAAGGATTTTGATAATTGGAACAAAGAAAAGAAGCTTTTGAATGATAGAAAGAAGTTCTTTTACTTCAAAGAACGTCAAATTTGGTGGTGCTCTTTTGGTGTGAATGTAGGCTATGAAATTGATGGAAAACACGAACAATTTGAACGTCCAGCTTTAGTTATCAAGCGGCTAGGAAAGTATAACGCTATAGTTGTACCTCTGACATCAACTAATAAAGAAAGTAAGAATTTTATTTCCTATGAATTTCAAGGGGAAATAAAATCGGCAAATATCTCTCAAGTGAGAATGATAGATGCACGGCGCTTTCAAAGAAAGTTGGGGATGATGCCGGAAGAAAAGTTCCAGGAAATAAAAAATAAGCTCATAGAGCTTATCAAATAAAATCGGCCGCCATAAAGGCGGCCTCGGATCCCGAAGGACTTAATAGATGTATTATAGCAAAAAAGACAAAAATATGCAAGTGTCTAATTTTCGAAGTGAATTTCAGATGTTCGGAGTGTCAATTTGGACATTGCCAGCGGATGTATTCTCCCATGGATTAAAATATGTGATAAAATTAATAGAATAAGAACTTCATCCAGTTCAAACCAAGGAGGTAAGAAAATGAAAGCAGCTTATTTTGTTGAAAAAGGGAAAATCGAGGCCCGTGAACTCCCGCGTCCAGAGCTGAAAAATGACACAGACGCCATCGTCCGAGTAGTACGCGCCTGTGTCTGCGGCTCTGATTTATGGTGGTACCGCGGCCTCTCGAATATGAAGCCAGGACAGGTCGGCCATGAAGCAATAGGTGTAGTGGACGAAATCGGCTCTGCTGTCAAAAATATACAAATCGGCGATTTTGTCATCATTCCATTTACACATGGATGCGGGCATTGTCCAGTTTGTCTAGCAGGTTTTGAGGCGAATTGTATCAATGTGGAGGCCGGATACACAAGCGGCTATCAGGCAGAATTCCTGCGTGCTATCAATGCAGACGGCAGTCTGGTGAAAATTCCCGGCCAGCCGTCAGATTACACGCCGGAAGAACTGGCGTCACTGACAACCCTGGCCGATGTCATGCCGACGGGCTATCATGCGGCGGTCAGCGCAGGCGTCAAGCCCGGAGACACAGCTGTTGTCTTCGGCGACGGTGCGGTCGGCCTGTGCGGCGTGATTGCAGCTAAACTCCTGGGTGCCTCAAGAATCATCGCCATGAGCCGTCATGAAGACCGTGCAGCCCTGGCGCGGGTTTTCGGCGCAACCGACATTATTGCCGAGCGCGGCGATGAAGCTGTCCAGAAAGTCCTAGAGCTGACAGACGGAATCGGCGCAGATGCTGTGCTGGAGTGTGTCGGAACAGCACAGTCTGTCAAAACCGCCTTCATGGTCGCGCGTGCAGGCGCAAACGTGGGCCGAGTCGGCCTGCCCCATGACGTTGACTACAACAAGTACATGGACCAGCTCTTCCGCAAAAATATCGGCATCACCGGAGGCATCGCCTCAGTCGCCAAATACGACCGCGAACGCCTCCTCAAAGCTGTCTTAGACGGCTCAATCGAGCCAGGCAAAGTATTTACCAAGACCTTCGATTTAGACCATATCAAAGACGCCTATGACGCTATGGACAATCGCCAGGTCATCAAGTCCCTGCTCAAAATCAGCGACTGAGCACAGCCGCTCAAGCCTGTCCCAAAGCCCCCCTGGCAGAATTAAAAAGGAAAAGACAATGAAAATCATCAAGGAAGAATTCAACACACTGAACCCGGAAATTGATTCGCTCCTATTGCCGAAAATGTTTGAATATGCAGGCACAAACTCAGCCAATGAGCAAAAACTAGGCTTTGCCTTAGTCGACGAAAACGGCGCAACCGTCGGTGGAATCGTCGGCTCCATGACCTTTGAAAACTTCCATATCAACGGACTCGCCATTGACGAGCGTTTTCGCGGCCTGGACTACGGGACACTGCTGATGGACAAGATGGAAAAAGCAGTGGTTGAAGCTTGTGCCAAGCTAATCACACTGAGTACTCTGAGTTTTCAAGCTCTCGGATTTTACGAAAAATTGGGTTACAAAGTATTCGGGATATTAGAAGACTGTCCGTTTGAAGGAGCAACAAAATATTACTTGTTTAAGCGTCTGTAAATAAACGTTCTGTCTAAATTATGCCCATCACTGGACAAAATGTAAAAAGTGTCTATAACTATGACTCTGACGCCGCAAAGAAATCCGCTTTCCCGCGGATTTTTTGTTATAATAAATCCAATTAATTTAATCACCATTAATATCATTATCATGAGGAGAAACAAAATGGGAATCATAAAAGCAGCTATCGGCAGCGTCGGCGGGGCACTAGCAGACCAGTGGGTTGAAGTCATTGAGCCGGAGGACATGGGCGCACAAACGGTCATGACAAAAGGCGTGGCCGTACGTCAAGACGACAAGCGCAGCTCCAACAAAAAAGGCACGGCCGACATTATCACAGACGGCTCTGTCATCCACATCAATGAAAACACCATGATGCTGCTGGTTGACGGCGGAAAAATTGTCGATTTCAGCGCAGAGCCAGGCTATTATCAGGTGAAAAATGCGTCGGCCCCTTCACTTTTGCGCGGAAACCTGTCGGCTGCCATCGATGAAAGTTTTGACCGCTTCAAATACGGCGGTGTTTCGCCGCAGAAGCAGCAGGTCTTCTACATCAATCTGCAGGAAATCAAAGGCATTAAGTTCGGTACAGCAACGCCTCTGCAGTATTTCGACAACTTTTACAATGCCGAGCTCTTCCTGCGTACTTTCGGCAGCTACAGCGTGAAGATTACGGACCCGGTGTCATTTTACATCAACGCTATTCCCAAAAATATGGACCAGGTCGAGATTTCAGACATTAATGAGCAATATGTCTCCGAATTCATGTCAGCCTTAAACACTGCGATTAACCAGTTTTCTGCTCAGGGCGAGCGCATTTCGTACATTACCTCGAAAAGTGTTGAGCTTGGTAAATTGATGGCAGATGTCCTTGACGATGACTGGAAAAAGCTTCGCGGGATTGAGATTGTCTCAGTGGCAGTAGCCAGCATCTCCTACACGGATGACAGCCAGAAGCTGATTAACATGCGCAATCAAGGTGCAATGCTGGGCGACCCGAACATTCGTGAGGGTTATGTCCAGGGCGCAGTCGCAGCCGGACTTCAAGCAGCCGGCTCCAATCCGAACGGCGCGGCAGGTGCTTTTATGGCAATGAACATGGGCGCACAGAACCTCTCCGGATTCTCACAATTCAATCAAGCTCAAGCAGCACAACAGCAGCAAGCACCACAACAACAGCCGCAACAGCCGCAGCCGGCAGCACAAGCTCAGCCTGCCGCCTCCAGCTGGACATGCAGCTGCGGCACTGAAAATACCGGCAAATTCTGCTCCAACTGCGGCAAGCCAAAGCCCGCTGATACAGGCACTGCCGTCTGCAGCAGCTGCGGTGCAGCAATTGACACCAAAAACGGAATGCCTAAATTCTGCCCTGAATGCGGTCAGGCCTTTATTGCGAAGCAATAATGAAAGGTGCGTATGACAGAATCAACGATTAGAACGGATAAATGCCCGAATTGCGGCGGTCCGCTGAAATTTGACCCTTCAGACCAGAAATTTCATTGCGAATACTGCCAGTCAATTTTTACAGAAGTTGAAGTCAGCCAAATTCAGGAGAAACAGGCAGATACTGGAGTGTCCAGCTCAGCTGACCTATCTGCTTCCGAGGCACAGCCGGAGGCACTTTCCTCCGCTGCTGACTCTCAAGTTCAGGAGAATTCTGAGGAGAAAGCGGAGCCAGCGGGCGATAATGTCTCTGAGAATGTTGGCATTTTCATCTGCCCCTCCTGCGGCGCCCAAATCGTGACCAGTGCCACGACGGCTTCGACTTTCTGTTTTTATTGCCAGAATCCGGTGGTTTTGACGGAACGTCTGTCGGGTAAGTTTCTGCCGGAGAAGCTGATTCCTTTTCAGATTGACCGTAAAGCCGCGGAGGAAAAATTCGTCCAATGGGTGGGGAAGAAGCGCTTTGTTCCTGCGGCTTTTTTCAGCAAGAAGCAGATTCAGAATTTGTCGGGGGTTTATTTTCCTTACTGGACAGTTGAGGCTGATTTGGACGGCGAAGTGACGGCACATGCGGTAAAATACCGGGTTTGGCAGGACGGCGAGGCTGAATATACGGAGACCTCAGAATTTGAGGTCAGTCGGCACGGCAAGAGCAGTTTAAAAAATTATATCCAAAATGCTCTGCAGAAAAATCTGTCTGATAAGCTGGTTGCGGCGGTCCAGCCCTTTGATTTGAGCAAGGCGATTGACTTCAAAAGCCAGTATTTGTCCGGCTTTTTGACGGAAAAACGCGACATTGAGTTTTCTCAGATAAAAACAGATGTGACTGACAAAATGGAAAATTATGCCGAAAGGCTTCTCACGTCGACAATTACGGGCTATGCGGGTGTTACGAATGTTCAGTCGGCGCAGACGCTTGAGAATCTTGATGAGGATTATGCGCTTTTGCCGATTTGGCTTGTGACTTACCGTGAGCGCGGAAACGACACGCTTTTCTATTACGCCATGAATGGTCAGACAGGTAAAGTGGCCGGTGTCTTGCCGGTCGATAAGGCTAAACTGCGGCGTTTTGCCCTGCTCCTCTTTGCAGCCATTGCTGTGATTGGTGCGGCGGCAGTTTACGCGATTCTGGCAGGGGGAGGTTTCATTTCATGAAAAAGAAATTAACGTCACATGCGTTCTCTGCTGTCATCGTCGGCCTTTTCATGCTGCTTGTACTTTTCGCTGCGCCTGAAAAAGTCTCGGCTTCAGCCTACAATGCCGGAATTGAAGACACTGCCCAGATTTTAAGCGGAAATATGGACAATTTGGAGCAAATGGTTCAAGAATCTGCGGACAAAACTCAATCATCTGTCTATATCGTAACAACAAATAACGAGACAAAAGTCGAAAATTTCGCAAAAAGTTATCTGCGTGACAAGCTTAGCCCCAGCAAATCAAATGACGGCGTCGTGCTTGCCATCAACATGAATTTGCGCCAAGTGTACATTTGGTCTACCGGAAAAATGGCCGATTACCTGCCGGAAAGCCGGGTAAACGCTCTGCTTGACCAGGTTCAAAATGATTTGTCTTCCGGAAATTATTCTCAGGCAGCCAGCGATTTTCTGACGAAGATTCAAACTTATTATTCGGCCGGCATTCCTGATTCTGCGGCAGCAAACAAGAAGTTTACACCTTTGACAGCCTTGCTGACGGCCATTTTTATCTCTGTCGTTTTAGGCGCACTTGTGAGCGTCATTTTCACGGCGCTGACCAAAAGAAGCTACGCGATGAAAGATTCAACTGCTCAGATTTTTTACGATTACCAGACAAACGGCCAGGTCCAGCTCACAGGGCACAGTGACCTTCTGGTCAATACATATATCACCCGCCGCGAGCTTCCCCAGAACAACGGCAATAACTACAGCTCATCTGACGGAGGCTCAGGCGGAGGCCGCAGTTTCTGACAAGTTTTTGCGCAAAACAAGCAAAACTGTCTAAAATTTTAATGAGGACATCCTAAAATTATCTGAACTTTGATATAATGCAGCTAATGCCTTATAATCATTCAAAGCTCTCAAAACTGCATCAGCTGCTCAACATCCTGTCAGTGCTCATTTTCTGCGGCATCCTGCTCATCAAATTCATGCCGGAAATAAAAGCCGAAAGCCTAGCGGCAGGACTAGGTTCAAGCAAGACTACGTCAGCACAGAAGCCGACCGCCCAAGATTCCAAGCCCTCTCAAAGCAGCAGACAGCCAAAAAACGCAGAACCACTGTCAGAAAGAGCCTTTTCAAGCGAACTCGCGCACACAGGCCAAAGCCTGACCGGAAATTTCAGCCTGGCCATCTATGACGTTTCGATGCGGCAAACTTATACCTATCAGAAAAACACACAGAGCGTCTGCTACACTGCCTCAACCATCAAATTATCCGTCCTGACGGAACTTTTACTGTCAAGAAATTCTGACGGCCGCAATTTCGATGCCAACCTGACAAACAACATTCAGGCCATGATGCGGAACTCCAGTAACGATGCGACAAGTGCCATCATCTTTGAAAGCCTGTCCAATGAAGCCGACCCGATTCAAAAACTCTTCTCAAAGCTCGGTATGAATGCGTCCGTCTCAGGCCTCGAAACAGACGGCTGGGGACTCAGCACCACAAGCCCGCAGGACCAGCTGATTCTCCTGAAAAATATCTTTCTCCCGTCAAAAATCCTGACAAGCGCTCAGCAGGCCTACATCAAAAACGAAATGCAGAATGTAGAAGCCGAGCAGCAGTGGGGCATCAGCCAGTTCGCAGCCGCCGCAGACGTCAAAACACTGGCCGTGAAAAACGGCTGGGGCATTCTTGATGACAATAACCTGATTGTGGACAATTCCATCGGCTCTGTGACACTGCAGGACGGCAGGCAGTATCTGATTGCATCCTACGGCAGCGGTTTTCACAGCGATGAGGATGGAATCGCTGCCCAGGAGGCGCTCATCACGGCCGCCGGATTAATTCTTACAGAGCAGACCTGAGAAACTGGAAATATTTGTTTTGCAGGCATTTTTTGCCAGATAAGTTTATAATAAATTATCATGAGAATTTCTCCCCTCATCAAGAAAGTTCTTTTCACGCTGCTTGCCAGTCTGCTGGTTTTTGTGCTGCTGGATAACGACGCTTTTCTTTACCAGAAGCAGCCGATTGGCCAAATCAGCTCTGTTCGGCAGCTCTCAAAGGACAGCGTGACCGACAGCAAGGGCAATCGGGACACGGTTCTCACACAGGAATTGACGATTCGTCTTCTTAACCAGAGTGGAAAAAATTTCAAACTCCTGAACAAGACTGCCGTCTCTCAAGTTACGGGACAAGTCTACCGGACGGGACAAAAAGTCATTCTGAATCAAGTAAACGGCGACTACAGCATTCTCAGCCTGAAAAGAGACGCGCTTTTAGGCGCTTTGATTACACTGTTTATCGGACTTCTGGCGACCTTTGTCCGCTGGCGAAGCTCGATTTTTCTGATTTTATCACTGTTATTAAATCTGCTGTATTTCGGAATTGCACTCGTCTTTGACTTGCAGTTCAGCGGCCCCGTTCTGCTGATTTTCGGCATTTTATCGTTCGTTTTCGTCATCTCATCGCTCCTCTTCGTGCTCGGGCGGACGCGGCAGATGCTCTTTACCTTTCTCACCACCATGCTGACCATGCTGATAACCTTTTCGCTGGCCATATCAGTCCTGGCCTTGACTGGCAATGACGGCATTCATTTCGAATATCTGGATTTTATCACGCAGGACCCGGTTGACCTGTTCTACATGAGCTGCATCATCTCGGTACTCGGGGCAATTATGGACGGAACAGGCGATATTGTCGTCGGCCTTTTCGGCCTTTACCGGCAAAATCAGGAGAACCAGCTGGAGATGACCTTTAAGGACTATTTCCGCTCGGGAATGTCTATAGGACGGGAAATTATCGGGACACTGACAAACGTTCTGTTCATGGTTTTCATGGCAGAACTCTTGCAGAATACAATTCTCCTGCTAAGAAACGGCCTTGACTGGAATTATGTAGCCGGCGTCGACCTGAACATGGGCCTGCTTCAGACCATTATCTCAGGCATCGGAATCGTCCTGTCAGTGCCGGTCACCGCTTTTGTGACCAGTCTAGGAGTTCATGCTGGGAGTAAAGCCGAGCGCTCACGCGAACGCTATTCCAATGGAGGTGCCAAATGAACGCTCTAGTAATTCTGTTGCTGATTTTTGTCCTTCTCATGTTACTGGTGGCCGGCAAAGACGGCTTGAAGAATTTAATCGGCCTAGGCCTGAATTTCCTGATGATTTTCATTCTGATTACAGTCATGGCCTGGGGATTCCCGATTCTGATAGTCCTGCCGATATTATCCTTTGCAATCATGGCCTTTTCAATTTTTATGTCCACGCCGGACGAAAAAACGGCCAGCACAGCCTTTAAATCGAGCAGTATAGTGCTCGCAGGACTAATGTTTTTGGCAGTATTAATCCAATATATCGGACAATTTCAAGGATTTGTCAAAGAAGATGCCGAAGCGCTGGAAGCCCTGTCTGCCGATATCGGCATCAACTTCTCAAACATTGTCATCGCTGTCTTCATTATTTCGCTGCTGGGCGCAGTAGCAGAAGCAGCCATGGCCATCGTCACCAATCTCAATGAAGTTATTGAACAGGACGAATTGATGACTTCTGTCCAATTTAAAAACCAGCGAAGAATCATTTCACAGCAGATTATCGGAACAGCCGTCAACACACTCTTCTTCGGCATGCTAGGCTCCTCTCTGGGCCTGATTCTCTGGTACATCCGCCTGCACTTTACAGTCGCGGAAATCCTGAATTCCAAACTCCTGCTGATGGAGCTAGCAACAATGCTGCTGGGCCTTCTGGGGATTCTACTGGTAATTGAACTGGCAGGATATTTTGTAGAGAAAGATTTCTTGAAAAGTGAGGAAGTACTATGATTTTTCTGTGGATTTTGCTCGGACTCGTTCTGTTTGTGCTATTGTCGTCTTTTGCAGGCTTTTTTTACATTATTCATCGCAATAATTTCACAATTGAGCAAGTTTCAGAGACGCATCCCCTTTACCCCGACGGTCTGGCCTTTCAGCAGGCTGCAAAATCTGAGTGGCAAGTCACAACCTCAGACGGCCTGCAGCTACATGCCTGGTATCTCCCGGCCGAGCAGCCGACCAATAAAACAGTCATTATGGCCCACGGCTACGACGGCATTCGTGACCGATTTTTCGGATTCAGCTGGCTTTTCCATCATTTAGGCTACAATCTAGTAATGCCTGAGATGCGGGCGAGCACCGAAGCGCAGGGGCGCTGGGTAGGCTTCGGCTGGCTGGACAAAGAAGACATGAAATGCTGGATAGCGCAAACCATTAAGAAAAACCCAGAAGCCGAGATTGCACTCTGGGGCATCTCCATGGGCGCATCGACAATCATGATGCTCTCAGGCGACACCTTACCGTCAAACGTGAAATGCTTCATCGAAGACTGCGGCTACGACTCCGTCTGGAATGAAATCAAACACCAGCTGCACCGCTATCATGTGCCAGCCTGGCCAATATTGCCCCTAATGAGCTTCTGGTGCAAAATCTTTGCAGGCTATGACTGGCATGAAGCCTCATCAGTGACCCAACTGGCGAAAAATACCCGTCCGCTGCTCTTAATTCACGGCCAAGAAGACAATTTCGTGCCATTTTCCATGCTGGCAAAAAACGCCGCCGCAAGCCAGGGAATCACAGAAGTCCTGGAAGTCCCTAAAGCAGGACATACACAGGCTTACGAGACAGACATACCGCTTTACCGGCAGACAATCCGAAAATTTCTCGAGAATTACCTTTGAAAATTTCCCTTAAAAATGGTAGACTTAATAAAATAAAGTTATTTACGGATAAACTTGTCAGATTTGACCGAGCCGAGATTTGCTCTGCACGAATCTGATTCAAAACTTAAGAAAAGGTTTTTTTACTATGTCAAAAATAAAGATTATCCCGATGGGCGGTGTCCGCGAGTTCGGGAAAAACATGTATCTGGTCGAGGTCGACCGGACCATTTTTGTGCTTGATTGCGGGCTCAAATACCCTGAAAGCGAAATGCTCGGCGTGGACTGCGTCATTCCAGACTTGACCTACCTGTCTGAAAATGCCGAGCGCATTGCCGGCGTTTTCCTGACACACGGCCACGCAGACTCAATCGGCGCCTTGCCCTACCTGCTCTCAGAAATCGACGTTCCGGTCTTCGGCAGTGAGCTGACCGTTGAGCTGGCCAAAATCAACACGAAAAACTACGAAGGCAGCAAGAATTTTACCGACTTCCACGTCGTCAGCGAGACAACAGAAATTGACTTCGGCGAAGCCACAATTTCATTTTTCTCAACGACGCACACAATCCCGGAAAGCCTGGGCATCGTGGTTTCAACGAAAAAAGACGGCAGCATTGTCTACACCGGCGACTTCCGCTTCGACCCTGCTGTAGGCGAAGGCTATAAGACAAATATGGGACGTTTGGCGGAAATCGGCAAATCGGGTGTTTTAGCCTTGCTCAGCGCCTCAGCCAACGCTCTGTCCACAATTCAATCTGCCAGTGAGACAGAAATTCGAGACAAAATTTTCGACGTAATCGACGACAGTGAAGGCCGCGTCATCATTGCCTGCAACTCCGGCAATATCGGCCGCGTTCAGCAAGTTGTCGACATTGCCCTGCAGCTCGGACGCCGCGTAGCATTTACAGGCGAAGACATGGAGCAAATCGTTGAAACGGCGACACGCCTTAAAAAACTGCGCATCGTCAATCAGAGCATGATTATTTCCCCCAAAAATATCAACAAATATCCGGACAATGAGCTGGTGATTGTCGAAACCGGCCGTATGGGCGAGCCGCTTCATGCACTGGAACTCATGGCCACCAACCGGCACAGATACGTTAAAATCAAAGAGGGCGACCTGGTTTACTCAGTGACAAGTCCTTCGCTGGCTTTTGAAACCAAAGTTGCCCGGACAGAAGATTTGGTTTATCGGGCCGGCGGCATCATGAAAGCGCTGAGCTCCGATTTACGCGTGTCCGGCAATGCTAACGCACGTGATTTACAATTCATGCTGGATTTGCTGCGGCCGAAAAATCTGATTCCGGTTCAGGGCGAATACCGCGAACTCAAAGCACATGCTGATTTAGCCATGGAAATGGGCTTCCCTGTGAATCGCATTTTCTTAGCGACACGCGGTGAAGTCATCAGCTTTAACAAAGGTAAAATGGTGCCCGACGGCACTGTACCAGCCGAGAGCGTCATGATTGACGGCGCCGGCATCGGTGATATCGGCTCTGTCGTCCTGCGCGACCGGAAAGTCCTGTCAGAAGAAGGTATCTTCATTTCCGTCATCACCATTGACCGGCAGAAAAAGAAAATTGTCAGCAAAGCCATGGTGCACACGCGCGGCTTCGTCTTTGTCAAGGCCTCGCGTGACTTGATGCGTGAAGCGGCCAATCTCGCCAATACGGCCGCAGAGAAATACCTGAATGAAACCAAAGACTTCGACTGGGCGGATATGAAAGGCGCGATTCGCGATGCACTGGGCAAATTCCTCTATGACCAGACCAAGCGCAAACCCGCGATACTGCCGATTGTCATGGAAGAAAGAAATCCTCAGAAAATCGAGTATTACAACCGTTAATTTTAAATCAGAAAAATCCTGAGAAATCGGGATTTTTTTGTAACATTTTCCCAAATTTTTCGTATTAGTAAGTAGGAGGGAAAAATGAACATTCAAAAATTAATCGAGAAAGCCAAAGAACATTGGCAGATTGCAGCCGGTGTATTCGCGGCATTAGTGGTCATTGGCGGATTTTTTGTCTTTAACAGCCTGACGAGATCGCCCCGTGACAATCAGCTGCCAGAAATAACAGCCAGTTCAACCGAGACGAATTCAAGCGATTTGTCTACAAAAAAATCGAAGCCGGCGGAAAAGTCCTCCGCATTGGACAGCTCAACATCATCAAGTGCGTCAGGCAAAATCGTTGTCGACGTCAAAGGCGCAGTCCGAAAACCTTCTATCTACACGGTGGAAGCAGATTTGCGCGTCAATGACATCATTCAGCTGGCCGGCGGCTTCACAGACAATGCCGAGCAGAAGTCAATCAACCTGGCCGCCAAAATCAGCGACGCCCAGGTCATCTATGTTCCGACCACTGATGAAAAAGCAGCTCCCGCTGCGGCCGCTGCAAGCACTACAGCAGCGAGCCCCAGTGACAGCACAAGCGCAAACGAGGGCAATTCGGCAAAAGTCAACATCAACACAGCAGATTTGACACAACTCCAGACACTGAGCGGCGTAGGACAGAAAAAGGCTCAGGACATCATTGATTACCGCACGCAAAACGGTCCATTCAAGTCAGCCGATGAACTCGGAAATGTTTCAGGCTTCGGTCCAAAAAGCCTGGAAAAGTTGAAGGAAAGCATTACAGTTGATTGATGCTGATTGAGAAAATTAACCAGAAGCTCAATTTCCCGCTGATTTTTCTAGTTTATCTGACAAGTCTGCTCTATTTCTGCATTTGGCGCTTCAGCTGGCTGATACTGCTTATTTTCGTGTTCTCTTGCGGGCTGGCAATTTATAGAAAATACTGGCGGATGTTTCCGCTGATTCTACTGATTGGCGCTTTTCTGGGATTTTTTAAATTCAATGAAATCCGGCAAATCAAAAACATGCCATCAGAGATTCATCAAATCGCGCCGCAGATTGACACAATGGAAGTCAACGGTGACCTGCTCAGCTTTCGCGGCAAATCCGACGGCGGTCGCACGTTTCAGGCTTACTATACCATCAAATCCGAGAAAGAGCAGAATTACTTTAAGAAACTGGATTCAAACGTCAGGCTTCACATTGAAGCAGAACTGGAAATCCCCGAAGGACAGCGGAATTTCAACGGCTTCGACTACAGCAAATACCTGAAGACACAGAATATTTACCAGATTGTCACTGTCAAAGCCATCAAAAGTATCGAATCACGCTCAAATCTGGACTTGAGAATCATCCGCCGCCGGGCGATTCTCTGGGCAAATGCGCATTTTCCGGCGCCCATGTCGAGTTACATGACAGGCCTGCTGTTCGGCTACATCGGCAAGGATTTTGAGCAAATGAGCGACATCTACAGTTCGCTGGGAATTATCCATCTATTTGCACTCTCCGGCATGCAGGTGAATTTTTTCATCGATTGGCTGCGCAAGATTCTGCTGCGTTTGGGCTGCCGAAAAGACATTGTGGACAGATTTCAAATCCCGTTCAGCGTCTTCTATGCTTTCCTGACTGGACTTTCCGTGTCCGTCCTGCGCTCGCTCCTGCAGAAAAATATCAAGGCAAGCGGTCTGGACAATTTCGGCTTAACTTTTTTTGCCCTGCTGATTCTGCAGCCGAAATTTCTGATGACAACCGGCGGCCAGCTGACGATGATGTACGCCTTTTTACTCATCATGCTCTCAGGCCTCTTTTCACAGCTCACAGGCATCCGAAAAACTCTGCTGGAGTCAAGCATTCTGTCGTTGGGCGTGCTGCCCTTGCTGGTGCTGGATTTTCACGTCTTTCAGCCCTTTTCAATTCTGCTGACCTTCGGGTTTTCAGTCATTTTCGACCTGCTGATGCTGCCTGCCTTAGTGCTGATTTTCCTGCTCTCTCTTTTGACAGGCCTCTCAATTAACGTCAATTTCTTTTTCAAATGGCTGGAAATATTGATTCAGTTCGTGGATGGATTCTTTCATTACCCTTTGGTGCTGGGAACGCCGACATTGCCGATTTTCCTGGCACTGCTGGCTACGATAGGTTTAATGATTGATTTGCGGCGGCGAAAAATTCCTGCTGCTCTGTTGCTTCTGGCAATCCTTGCCCTGTTTTTCTTCGGGAAAAATCCGCTGTCGCCCAGTATCACGATGATTGACATCGGCCAGGGAGACAGCATTCTGCTGCGGGATGCGCTCAACCGCAGAACAATTCTGATTGACACTGGCGGCAAAGTCTCTTTCAAGAGCCCGTCGCCCTGGCAGAAGCGTGTAACAGATTCAAACGCGGACAGAACACTGATTCCCTATCTTCAGTCGGTCGGTATCGGCACGATTGATACGCTGATACTGACTCATACAGACGATGACCATGTAGGCGACCTACTTGTATTGACTGATAAAATCAAAATCAAGGAAATATTGGTAGACCGCGGCGCCATGACCGTACCGAAAATGGCTGAAGCACTCAAAGCGGCAAAAGTTCCGGTCAAAACGGCCAAAATCGGCGAAAAAATCCCCATTTTTGATAGTTATCTTCAAGTTCTCGCCAACGGCTACACTGGAGACGGCGGGAACAATGATTCTATTGCGACTTACGGCCGATTTTACGGCACTAAATTTCTCTTCACCGGAGACCTTGAACAGGCAGGAGAAGAAGAACTCCTGCAAAATTATCCAAATCTGAAAACAGATGTGCTGAAAGCCGGTCACCACGGCAGCAGAACCTCTTCAAGCCCAGATTTTATCAAAAAAATTCGCCCGAAAATTGCCTTAATTTCTGCCGGCTTGAATAATCGTTATCATCACCCGAATCAAGAGACACTGGATACATTTAAGGCAAATCATGCACAGATTTTTCGAACCGACCAGCAAGGAGCAGTGAAACTCGTAAAGTCAGGCCAAACCTGGAAAATAACAAGCACAAAATGAAAATAAAAAGAAAAATTTTCAGAAAACGTCCAAAATCTGACAAAAGTTTTGACTTTAAGCGCGATAAGGTGTAAGATTTAAAAGTAAAAAATAAAAACAGCGAAAGCTGAAAAGAAAGAAGAAAAAAATGACTGGATCAATTAATATCCTTGCAGTCGCAATCGCCGCAGCCGCAGCCGCAGTTGGGGATGCCCTTATCGTGCTTAACTTTTTGAATGCCGCTGCTCGTCAGCCGGAAATGGAATCGAGACTATTTGGACGTATGATTATCGGTGTAGCCTTCGTCGAAGCCACCTTCTTCATCACTGTAGCCATGTCCTTTGCCCTTTAACCCCTTCACTATGAAGTACATAGAAAGGAGGAATCGGCATGGAAAAAACCTGGACATTTAATGTAGGCCCAATCGCATTTGACGGCACAATTTTAATAATGACGCTCTTGACCGTGCTCATCATCTTTCTTCTGGTTTTTTGGGCAAGTCGCAAGATGACAATTGTTCCGAAAGGTAAACAAAATGTACTTGAATTTGTAGTCGATTTTGTTTCGGGTATAGGAAAAGATAATCTTGGTGACGCTGAAGCAAGAAGGTTTTCATTTTTCTCATTCAGCATTTTTTCATTTGTGCTGATTGCAAATGAAATCGGTCTGGTGACAAAACTTGAGTCGCCGACAGGCCTAAGCCTCTGGAAGTCGCCAACTGCGAATCCAATCATCACAATTACACTTGCGGGTATCGTCATTGTTTTCTCAAATTTAGCAGGTGCTGAAAAGTTCGGCCTATGGGGCTATATCAAGAATTCTTTCCTGAAGCCGCCTGCATTTATGCTGCCTTTAAACTTGCTTGAAGAATTCACGAACACGCTGTCACTGGGTCTCCGGCTTTACGGCAACATTTTTGCTGGTGAGATTCTGCTGGGACTGATTGCGTCATTGGCAACCTCCATTGTGTGGCTGTATCCATTGTCAATCGTTCTGGAAGTGATTTGGATTGGCTTCTCGCTCTTCATCGGAGCAATTCAGGCCTATGTCTTTACTATACTGACAAATGTCTATCTCAGCCACAAAGTACTGGCTGAACATTGAGAAAGGAGTAGAAAATTATGTTTTTAGCTGAAACTGCTCCCGTGAACACGATTATCGGAAATGTCATCGTTGTCACCGGCGGATTTCTAATTCTGCTGTTTTTACTTAAAAAGTTTGCATGGAAACAAATTACAAGCATATTTGAAGCCCGTGCAAAAAAAATCACTGACGACATTGATGCGGCCGAAGAGGCCCACAAATCGGCAGATGAGCTTGTAACGCAGCGTGAAACAGAACTTTCACATACGCGTGAAGAAGCAGCAGACATTGTAAAAACCGCAACCGTCACAGCAGCCCAAACTCGTCAAAACATGCTTGAAGAAACATTAACCGAAGTTACCAAGCAGAAAAAGCATGCCGCAGATGACATAGCCAACGAAAGAGATGCAGCACTCAAAGGCGTCAGGAATGATGTCGCGTCAATTTCAGTACAAATTGCCGAGAAACTAATCGGAAAGTCTTTGGATGCCGACAGCCAGTCAGAATTGATTGACAGCTATTTAGCAAAACTGGGTGACAAATAATGGCAGAAACAATCATTGCGAGAAAATACGCGAAAGCACTGCTTGAAGCCGCCAAAGGCCGGAACTCAGTTGAGGAAATCTTAGCAGAAGTTAAAGAAATCCAAGAGGCACTCGAAAATTGTCAGGCTCAAAGTTATCTCAGCGAGCAAATTGTTCCAGACGAGCAGAAAACTGCACTCTTGAACAAAATTGCCGGCGACATGTCGCTCTTTATGGGAAATTACTTGAAGCTCATCGCGGAAAACGGCAGATATGCCCTATTGTCAGAAAGTCTGAAAGAGTTTGTGGCACAGGCAAACAAGGCCCTTGGCCATGATGAGGTTGAAGTCATTACCTCAGTCGCACTAACGAAAGCCCAGAAAGAGAAGATGACAAATGTCATCAAAGCAGAATTCAAACTGAAAAACGTGACAATCATCAACCAAGTGAATGAAAACATCCTTGGCGGATTCATCATCAAAAACGAGGCGAAGGTCCTAGACGCCTCCATCAAGTCACAACTGGCGAAAATCGCCGTAGAATTATAACGATGCGAGACACGCCCGTCAAGAAGCGTAGAAATTTCCCCCACATAGTGGGGAAGCGACTGCTTACTAGCTTCTAGCGTGTCGAACTCAAATCAAAATAAAGAAGGAGCTTAAACATTGGCAATAACTGCAAATGAAATCAGCTCGCTGATTAAACAACAAATTGAAAATTTCACACCAGATTTTGAAGTAGCTGAAACAGGCGTTGTCACTTACATCGGTGACGGTATTGCGCGTGCTTACGGCCTTGAAAATGCGATGAGCGGCGAGCTTGTTGAGTTTTCGAACGGCTCATTTGGTATGGCGCAGAACCTTGATGCTACAGACGTAGGTATCATCATCCTGGGCGATTTCCAAACCATCCGCGAAGGTGATACGGTTAAGCGTACCGGCAAAATCATGGAAGTGCCTGTCGGCGAAGCCTTAATCGGCCGCGTCGTAGACCCGCTGGGAAGACCCGTGGACGGCCTCGGTGAAATTAAGACAGATAAAACACGTCCTGTCGAATTCAAAGCCCCAGGTGTCATGCAGCGCAAATCAGTCTTTGAGCCGCTGCAAACCGGTATCAAAGCCATTGATGCCCTGGTGCCAATTGGACGTGGTCAGCGTGAGTTGATTATCGGTGATCGTCAAACCGGTAAAACATCCATCGCCATTGATACAATCCTGAATCAAAAAGACGAAGATATGATTTGTATCTATGTTGCGATTGGTCAAAAAGAATCAACCGTCCGTACACAGGTTGAAACACTGCGTGCTTTCGGTGCGCTTGATTATACGATTGTTGTGACAGCGTCAGCATCACAGCCTTCCCCGCTCTTGTACATTGCGCCATATGCAGGTGCTGCCATGGGTGAGGAATTCATGTATAACGGCAAGCATGTGCTCATCGTATACGATGATTTATCTAAACAGGCCGTGGCCTACCGTGAACTTTCGCTCTTGCTGCGTCGTCCGCCAGGTCGTGAAGCCTATCCGGGTGATGTCTTCTATCTGCATTCACGTCTTTTGGAGCGTGCGGCCAAGCTTTCTGATGAGCTGGGCGGCGGTTCAATGACTGCCCTGCCGTTCATCGAGACACAGGCCGGAGACATCTCAGCCTACATTGCCACGAACGTGATTTCCATCACAGACGGACAAATCTTCCTGGAAGACGACCTGTTCTACTCAGGCGTACGTCCTGCCATTGATGCCGGACTTTCCGTGTCGCGTGTCGGCGGTGCTGCCCAAATCAAAGCCATGAAGAAGGTTGCAGGGACACTGCGTCTTGACCTTGCGTCATACCGTGAACTCGAAGCCTTTACTCAATTCGGCTCGGACTTGGATGCGGCCACTCAGGCAAAACTGAACCGCGGGCGCCGGACGGTAGAAGTGCTGAAACAGCCGCTGCACAAGCCGCTGCCTGTTGCGAAGCAGGTTGTGATTCTTTATGCGCTGACACACGGTTTCCTGGATGATGTGCCGGTTGACGACATTCTTGATTTTGAAAGCAAGATGTTTGATTTCATTGACATTCATCACAAAGACTTGTTTGACACCATCACAACGACAAAGGACTTGCCAAATACAGACGATTTGGATGCTGCAATTACAGAATTCAAGAAATCTACGAATTACGGAGAATAGCCATGGCTGGATCTCTGAATGAAATAAAAACAAAGATTGCGTCCACGCAGAAAACGAGCCAGATTACTGGAGCCATGCAGATGGTTTCTGCGGCAAAACTGCAGAAATCGGAAAAAATTGCCAAGAACTATCAGATTTATGCTGAAAAAGTTCACGAAGTCACAATTGACCTGGTTTCGCATGGTGAATCCAAAACTGAAAATCCCTTGCTGACAGTGCGCCCAGTCAAAAGAACCGGCTATTTAGTCATTACCTCTGACCGCGGCCTCGTCGGCGGCTATAACACCAACATTTTGAAGTCTGTTATGGCCAAGTTCAAGGAACATCAGGAAAAAGGCGAAGAATATTCAGTCCTTGCGCTTGGTGCAATGGGCGCAGAATTCTTCAAAGCACGCGGCATTGAATTAGCTTACGAGCTGCGCGGCATTGCTGAAAATTTGTCTTTTGCACAAGTGGACGAAATTGTGAGCCAGTCTGTCAAGCTCTTCTCCGACGAAGTCTTTGACGAACTCTATGTCTGCTACAACCATCACATCAACAGCTTGACCAGTTCAGTGCGCATGGAGAAAATGCTGCCGATTACAATTGACGCAGATGAAATCGAAGAGGCCGGCAATAAAAAACGCAACTTTGAATTTGAACTTGAGCCCAGCCGCAAAGAGATTCTCGACGGACTCCTGCCGCAGTATGCTGAGTCAATGATTTACGGGGCCATTGTTGATGCTAAAACCGCTGAACATGCCGCCGGCATGTCGGCCATGCGTACAGCAACAGACAACGCACATAACGTGATTGACTCATTAACAATTGCATACAACCGTGCACGGCAAGCTGCAATCACCCAAGAAATCACAGAAATTGTAGCCGGTGCTTCGGCCATCTAAATTAAGTAAAACAACAAGCCGAGCCCTCGGGCGAACGCTATTACTATTACAAGGAGGAAATTAATTGAGTTCTGGTAAAATTACACAGGTTATCGGACCAGTCGTTGACGTTGAGTTCTCAACTGACACGGCACTTCCTGAAATCAATAACGCATTGATTGTCTACAAAGACGTTGATGGCACAAAAACCAAAGTCACGCTTGAAGTCGCACTTGAACTTGGCGACGGCATCATCCGTACAATCGCCATGGAGTCAACCGACGGCCTGACGCGCGGACTCGAAGTGCTTGATACCGGCAAAGCAATCAGCGTACCGGTCGGCAAAGAGACGCTTGGACGTGTATTTAACGTGCTTGGTGATACGATTGACGGCGGCACGCCATTTGCAGAAGACGCAAAGCGCGACCCGATTCACAGAGAGGCGCCGAAATTCGACGAACTGTCAACAGCCAACGAGATTCTGGTCACAGGCATCAAAGTCGTTGACTTGCTTGCCCCTTACCTAAAAGGCGGTAAAGTCGGACTCTTCGGCGGTGCCGGTGTCGGAAAAACCGTCCTGATTCAGGAGCTGATTCACAACATTGCCCAGGAGCACGGCGGCATCTCAGTCTTTACCGGTGTCGGCGAGCGTACCCGTGAAGGAAATGACCTGTACTTTGAAATGAAAGGCTCTGGCGTCCTGGAGAAAACGGCTATGGTCTTCGGACAGATGAACGAGCCGCCAGGTGCCCGCATGCGTGTGGCCCTGACAGGTTTAACCATTGCTGAGTATTTCCGCGACGTCGAAGGACAGGATGTGCTGCTCTTTATTGACAACATTTTCCGCTTCACTCAAGCAGGCTCAGAAGTATCCGCCCTCTTGGGACGTATGCCGTCCGCAGTTGGCTACCAGCCGACACTGGCCACTGAAATGGGCCAGCTGCAGGAGCGTATCACATCAACCAAGAAAGGCTCAGTTACCTCGATTCAGGCCATCTACGTGCCTGCCGACGACTATACTGACCCAGCGCCCGCAACAGCCTTCGCCCATTTGGATTCCACAACCAACCTGGAGCGCCGCCTGACACAAATGGGTATCTACCCTGCCGTTGACCCTCTGGCTTCCTCTTCACGTGCCCTGACGCCTGAAATCGTCGGCAAAGAGCACTATGCGGTAGCTATGGAAGTCCAGCGTGTGCTGCAGCGATACAAAGAACTGCAGGATATCATCGCCATTCTCGGTATGGACGAATTGTCTGATGATGAGAAACAATTAGTCGGACGTGCCCGCCGCATCCAGTTCTTCCTGTCGCAGAACTTCCACGTGGCAGAAGCATTTACAGGACAGCCAGGCTCATACGTGCCAGTAGAAAAGACCGTTCAGGACTTCAAAGACATCTTGTCAGGCAAATATGATGAGATTCCGGAAGAAGCCTTCATGAGCTGCGGACCAATTGAAGATGTGCTCGAAAAAGCCAAGAAAATGGGTTACTAATCATGGCAGAAACAAGCGAAATGACAGTTCAGGTCATCACACCTGACGGCATCACCTATGACCACCATGGAACTTATATAAGTCTCCGTACAGTTTATGGTGAAATGGGTATCTTGCCCAACATGATTGAAACCATTGCCCGCTTGAGCGTGGACGAGGTAAAAGTCCGCCGCATTGAAGACAAGAATAAAGTTGATTACATTGCCGTAAACGGCGGTATCGTCGAAGTCAACCAAAACGTCGTCACAATCATTGCCGATTCGGCCGAACGTGACCGCGATATTGACGTTTCACGGGCTGAACGTGCGAAAATGGCTGCTGAACGTGAAATTCAGGAAGCTCACGATAAACATTCGACGGATGCGCAGCGCCGTGCAGAAGTTGCCCTGCGCCGTGCGATTAACCGCTTGAATGTTTCTAAACATATTTGATTTTACGAAAAAAGCTGCTTGACGCAGTTTTTTTCATAACTTGTCTGCGGCAGGTGAATTCTGACAGTGTGTACAAAGAGTTCAGAGGAAAAAATGTAGAAGAGAGTATAGTTGCTCAAAAAATAAGACTTTGTCAATAAATTGTCCAGAATTATCATTATTTTCTCATGTTTTTGTTTTCACACACAATTGTTGTCAAATCGGGACAGATAAGCTATAATAAAGAGTGAACTATATTATTTTTTATATTAGGAGTAAACATGACAAAAAAAATTGTTGTCGTGGGCGCAGGCTTTGCAGGCCTTAAAGCGACTAAAACTTTGTCAAAGGCGTTGAAAACTGACGCTGAGATTACGTTGATTGATCGTCATAGTTATCACACTATGATGACCCAGTTGCATGAGGTTGCCGCTGGCCGTGTGCCTTTCACCAATGCCCAGTATGATTTGGGGCGTCTGGTCGGTAAACGGAAAAATGTACATATTGTCACGGATGAAGTGACGAGTGTGGACAAAGAGGCTAAAGTTGTAAAAACAACGCACGGCAGTTATGAATACGATTATGTAGTCGTAGCCATGGGTGCCGAGCCGGCTGATTTCGGTATTCCAGGGGTTAAAGAGCATTCATTTACGCTTTGGTCAATGGAAGACGCGATGCGCATCAAGCATCATCTGGAGGCCATCGTTCAGCGCGCTTCAACTGAGCTTGACGACGAGAAACGTAAGGCTATGCTGAATTTCTCAGTGGCTGGTTCTGGATTCACTGGTATCGAAATGATGGGTGAACTCATTGAATGGCGCGATGTTACGGCTAAAGACTGGAAGATTGACCCGAAAGATTTCACGCTGAACATTATCGAAATGATGCCGACGATTCTGAATACGCTTGACCGTAAGCAGGCTGACAAGGCAATGAAGTACATGCAGAAACACGGCGTGAATTTCCTGCTGAATCACGGCATTACTGAGGTAGGCAAAGACTTTGTGAAAGTGGCTGTCGGCGCGAAAGACGAAGAGAAGACCACAGAGACGATTCCAACCTACACGCTGATTTGGACAACAGGTGTTCAAGGCAATACGCAGGCGAGTGTTTTCGAGCTTCAGGAAACTGAACGCGGCCATCGTCTGCATGCCAATGAATACATGGAAGCCATCGGCTTTGAGGGCCAAGGTATCTATGTGGCAGGTGATATTTCCGGCTTCATCGGTAGTGACGGCCGTCCTCAGCCGCAGATTGTTGAAGCGGCCGAGCAGACTGGCGGTACAGCAGCGGCGAATATCATCGCTGACATGAAAGGCACTGAGAAGAAGAAGTTTGTCTTCAAGATGTCTGGTACCATGGTTTCAATCGGCGGTAAATATGGTGTGGCCTTCCTCTTTGATAAATGGCGTCTGTCAAGCTTCTTTGCCATGTTCATGAAGAATTTCATCTACATTATTTACACGCTTGAAATCGGCTCGCTCTGGTATTTCTTTACTTATCTGAAAAACGAATTCTTCCACACGCCAGACGGACGCAATCTGGGACGCGGGCATTTCTCTCGTCTGGGCAATGTGCTCTGGAGCTTCCCGCTGCGTTTGTTCTATGGTCTGATTTGGCTGCTGGATGCTGTACCGAAGGTCTTCGGTGATTCTGCGCATTCTTGGATGGGCGATACGGTTAAGATTTCGACTTTCGTGAAAGGCTATTCTCCAACTGGCTGGCTGGTGAAGCCTGTGGCTAAAGCTGCTACGACGGCTTCAAGCGCAGCAGCTGAGGCGGGAGCTTCAACAACAGCTTCATCGTCATCTTCAGTTGCTTCAAGCGCTGCAGATGCGGCAGCAGGTGCTTCAACAGCGACTTCGACTTCATCTTCGAGTGCGGCTGCAATCACTGCACCTAAATCTACCGGCGGCTTCATGGGCTGGTGGAACAGCATTTTCAACGCTGTGCCTGCTGACCAGAGTCCAGACGGTATCAAACATGTCTGGGGGCTGACTTATGAGTACGGCACAATGCCTAAGGCTACAACAGACGGTGTGCCGAAATGGATGGTAGGAATTACGAAGTTCATGATTCCGAACTACGAGACGGCGCTGTTCCTGCAGAAAGTCATGTCAATTGTTGAATTGCTTCTGGCTTTGGCCATTATGGCTGGTGCCTTCACATTCATCGCCTCAGCAGCAACTGCTGGATTGACTGTTATGTTTGCGTCAACTGGTATGCTGACTTGGGTGTCCATCTGGTACATCTTCGTTGCCATTGCACTGATGAACGGCTCAGGTCGCGCACTGGGACTTGACCGCTGGATTCAGCCTTGGATTCAGAAACATTTCTTCCATTGGTGGTATCGTAAACCTCAATCAATCTACAAATAAGAAGAATAATATTTCTTCACTATAATAGATAGCCCCTTTTTGCGGGCTATTTTTATATCCGAATTTACTTATAAATTCTGAGCTTATTTATAAATTTTATGTTAAAATGACAGTAAAAATTAGAAGGTACAATCGAATGGCCAACGAGATGGATTTAAGAAATCAGATAAGAAGTGAACGGGCGAATTTAGGAAAAAATTGGCACTTGGAGCGTTCTCGGGTAATCCCGGATAATCCGTTTGAAACAGCTGAAAATAAGCATTTGCTGAAGCAGCTTGCCAATTGTTCAGCTCAGTCAGCAGATATTCTCAATCTCAAAAAAGAGGCGTCTGCTTTCAGTGATTTGGCGCAGAACCGTAAAAATGTGGTGCAGGCACAAGCTAATTATAAACTGGCTTGGTATGATTTTCAGGCGAGTTCTGATGAGCTCTTCTTGTCTGACGGTACTAATACAACGATTAATGCAGACTCTCAGGAAAAGCTGACGAATTTTAAATCGGCCAGACAGAATTTTGAAAATCAATGGGAGGCCTATTCAGTTCGTGTCAAGCAAGCGCAGACATTTACCGGAAAATTGAGCGCTGTTGACTTTGGCCTGCAAGCTGAGGAAGTGACCAAAAAAGAGTCAGAGCAAAAACTGCAGGAAATTACTGAGACGGATTCTTATCCTGCCTATCAGGCATTTGATGGCTATACTAAAGAAAATGTCAAAACGGATTTCGCCGCAAGTCATCCTGAAGCGGGTACTTTTACAGCAGAAACTGAATCCGTTTCATCAACTCCCCCTCCTCCACTTCTAGAGCTGCGGGATATTCACAAATCTTTTTTCCTGGGAAAAGAAGAATTTCCTGTTTTAAAAGGCATCAGCCTGAAGGTCCGCCGCGGTGATTCTGTCAGTTTGCTGGGCGAATCCGGCGGCGGCAAATCCACCTTAATGAATATTATCGGCGGTCTGGACCGTGAATATGACGGGGAAGTCATCGTTGAAGGACAGACACAGAAGTCGAAAAAAGAAAAAGATATGGATGCTTATCGCCGTGACACGATTGGATTCATCTTTCAGTCTTTTAATCTGATTAACTATTTGAGTGTCCTGGACAATGTGCTGGTTTCGCTGAAGATGACGAATTTGTCTGATAAAGAGCGAAATCAGCGTGCTGTGCAGCTGATTCGCCAGGTGGGACTCTATGAGCATCGCAAGAAAAGACCGGCCCAGTTGTCGGGCGGTCAAAAGCAGCGTGTGGCCATTGCAAGAGCGCTTGCGAGCGACCCGGAGATTATCCTGGCGGATGAACCGACGGGTGCGCTGGATTCTGATAATACAGAGGAAGTACTGGATTTGCTGGACAGCATTGCAAAATCGGGAAAGGCTGTCATTGTGGTGACGCATTCGCAGGAGGTGGCCAATCACGGCACACGGATTGTGCATCTGGAAGACGGCAAGATTCTAGACGATTCGCGTATCAAAGAGGCTTATCCTGTGGTGCAGCTTGAAAGGCAGTTTAAACCGAAGGTTCTGAGCTACGGCGATACTTTCCGCATGGCTTTTAAACATTTTCTGAATTCCTGGAAGATTAATCTGCTGATTGCCATCGGCTCGGCCATTGGTCTGGCTTCTGTCATGTTTTTCTTCGGGCTGGGCAATGGCGCGACGAAGTATATGAATTCCCAAGTGACCAATCTTGCCAATCCGAATGTTTTCATTGCTGTACGGCGTAGTGCTGAAAATCAGGATAAAAATCCCAATAGTGCCTTTCAGCAGGCTGCTCAGGCCAATGCGACCTCTCCAGCCGATTATTACATTAATTCGTCTTATAAGGACAAGCTTCAGAAAGTCAATCATGTCAAGTCGGTGGACCCGATGTATATGATGAATACAGCGATTCATATGGATTACAACGGCAAGAGCAAGGAGATGAAAAGTCTGGTAAGCTGGTCCAGTTTGTTGACGGATTCCAGTCTCAATGCTGGTAAAGCGCCTGGTAAAAATGAACTTGTGCTTCAAGAATCTGATGTTCAGACGCTTGACCCGGCGGCTTATGCCGATAAGAACTGGAAAGCGGTGCTGGGAAAGACGATTGATGTTACTTTTATGCTAATGACCAGCAGCGGGCCAAGTCAAGTGCAGCAGAAAATGACCGTTTCTGGCGTCTTGAATGCGACTGGTTCTATGGCTTTCAACAGTCCTATGACTTCATATGATACAATAAAAGGACTTTATGAAGCAAACGGAATGTCAACTGAAACGGGGTATGTCATTGTCACGGTCGATAAGACAGTAAATGTCAAGCAGGCGACGCAAAAGATTGACGCTATGAAAACAGACGGTAAGTATATCTTTGCGACCAGAGGTGTCGGCAGCATTCTGGACACGATTAGCTCCATCACGCAGATTGTCACCATTGTGCTGGCTGCGGTTGCAGGAATTTCGCTTCTGGTGTCGATTTTCATGATTATCGTCACGACTTATATGTCAGTTGCGGCGCGGACTAAGGAGATTGGCGTGATTCGTGCAATGGGCGGACGGCGCAAGGATATTTCGCGCTTGTTTACGGCGGAGAACCTGATTCTGGGCGTCTTCTCGTCTATCATTGCAATCGGTCTCTCATTTGTCGGGCAGTTTGCAATCAACAGGGGCATGCACAGTCTGGTCGGTGGCGATATTGTGCAGATTCTGCCTTACATGATTGTGATGGCTATTATCATTGCGCTGGTCATTGCTTTCTTTGCCAGTTTGGCTCCATCGGCTAAGGGGGCACGTCTTAACACGATTGAATCGTTGGCGGCGGAGTAAACTTTCTGCTAGGGCTAAAGCTTTCTTCAGTGCAAAATATCATCATCTGTACAAAAAATCCGGATTCGTCAGAATTCGGATTTTGTTTGCTCAAAAAGATGATAGGTTAGCGGGCAGCAGTTTTGTTTTCCGGCTTAAGCGCAACCATTTTGATGAGGTAGACGCCGACGGCAAAGCCGGCTGAAGCCAGCATCGCATAAAAAGGGTCGTCGCCGACACCAACGAGTTTGGCGCCGATAAAGGCAACAACTTGACCGATGGCCAAGGCCCAAAATAAGGTTACAAGAAATTTCATCGAAAAATTACCTTGCCTTTCTCTTTTGTCTAAAATCAAGTATAATACTATTAAGGAAAAATTTCAAGAGTGAACTTTGCGATACTTAATACAAAGACGGAATTCAGCTTTCTTGACTCGGTGGTAAAGCTGAATGCCTATCTGGACAGAGCGGTTGAACTGGGTTATGAGACGGTCGGAATTTGCGACAATGACAATCTTCATGCGGCTTACCGTTTTATCAAAGGGGCGCAGAAGCGCGGGCTGCAGCCTGTCGTTGGTTTTCTGACGGACTTTATTTTGGGCGACGCGCGGGTTCCGATGAATTTCTTTGCGCTGAATACGGCGGGTTATCATAATTTGCTGCGAATCTCGACTCGCAAGGGCTTTGGCCGGACGGACTTTGCGGATTTGGCCGATGTGCTGGAGGGAATTGCGATTGTGCTGCCGAGTGACTTTGCGGATTTTCTGCCGGAAGTCGTGAGATTGTCCAGTAAGACTTATGTAGCATTGGAAATTGGTCAGGAAACACAGTCTAACCAGCTGATTGCCTTTCCAGCTGTCCGTTATCTTGAGGCTGATGACTTGGCGGTGCTGGAAGTGCTGCACACGATTCGCGACAGTGAAGAGGCTGAATCTATGACACGCTCGGAAGTGCTGCGCCGGCCGTCGGTTTATGAAAAATACTATGCTGAGAATGCCCCGCAGGCACTGGCAAATCTGGAAGAATTGGTGCGTAGTGTCAAATATGATGTGACGGAAAAACTGCAGCTGCCGCGTTTTGACAGTAGTCGCGAAGCTGGAGAAATGCTGACAGACCTGGCTCAAAAAGGCTTAGCTGCTCGTGTAACTGTGGATGAGACTTACCAGCAGCGGCTGGATTTGGAACTTTCGGTCATTCATGAGATGGGATTCGACGATTATTTTCTGATTGTGGCCGATTTAATGCGCTTTGCGCGCGAAAGTAATATTTACTGCGGAATGGGGCGCGGCTCTTCAGCGGGCTCTCTGTCGGCTTACGCGCTGGGAATTACGCACCTGGACCCTGTGGCCAATGATTTCTTGTTTGAGCGCTTTTTGAATCCTGAGCGCGTGGCCATGCCTGATATTGATATTGACATGCCGGATGACAAGCGCGGCGAGCTGCTGGCTTATATGCAGCGGCGCTACGGGACAAACCATGTGGCCCAGGTTCTGACTTTCTCGACCTTTGGAAAACGGCAGGCCCTGCGGGATGTGGGAAAAGCCTTTGGCCTGAATGAAATGGAAATCGGCCAGTTAACACGGTCTATCAAATCCTGGGGCGGCAGTTTGACGACTGAATTTGAGGAAAATCAGCGTTTTCGTGCAGAAATTCTGCGCTCTGAGCGTCTGCAGCAGATTTATAACTTTGCGCGGAAGATTGAGGGCCTGCCTCGGCAGACTTCGCTGCATGCTTCGGCAGTTGTATTGTCAGATGAGCCGCTTTATCATTATACGGCGCTGCGAGCGGGCGAGCCGTTGGCGGTGACGCAGTTTGATGCGCCGGATATTGAAGCTATCGGCCTGCTGAAGATTGATTTTCTTGGGCTGAATTATTTGTCGCTGATTGCAAAACTTCGCGAGGCGGTTAAAAAGCGGCAGGGCATTGACATTGACCCTCTGACGATTGACCTGGAAGACCCGGAGACACTGGCGCTTTTTCGAGCGGGCAATACGGAAGGGATTTTCCAGTATTGGCGGACGCCGGCTCGGATTCTGCTGCGGAAACTGCAGCCGACGAAGTTTGAAGATATTGCAGTGGCGCGGGCAATTCGCAATCCCGGCTCGTCTGATTTCAGCTCAGAATATATTGCACGAAGACATGGGAAGGCAGAGGTGCCGGTTATTGACCCTGTTTTGACGGAGATTCTTGCGCCGACTTACGGCATCATGATTTATCAGGAGCAGGTCATGCAGGTGACGCAGCGCTATGCCGGTTTTTCGCTGGGAAAGGCAGATTTGCTGCGGCGGGCGATTTCTAAGCGTAAGGGCTCAGCTGAATTTGAAAAGCTGCGCTCTGACTTCATTGCGGGGGCAGCTCAGTTAGGCCATACAGCAGAGCAGGCGTCGAAGATTTACGATTTGATTGTCAAATTTGCCGGTTTCGGTTTCAATCGCTCGCATGCTTATGTTTATGCGGCTTTGGCTGTGCAGCTGGCCTATTTCAAAGCGCATTTCCCGGATGAATTTTATGAGGTTTATCTGGCAAATTATGAGCGTCGGCGGATTTTGACGGATTTGTCTGAAAATGATTATCAGTTTGACGCGCCGGATATTAATAGCATGCCTTATCATGACCGGGTGGCGGATGGCCGGGTTCGTCTGGGACTGGCTCATATCAACGCTTTTCCGCGTGATTATGCTTATTGGATTGTGCAGAATCGTCCTTTTTCGGATTTTACAGATTTTGTGCGGCGGACGCCTGCTCAATGGCAGCGCGCAGATTTGATTCGTCCATTGATTGAAATCGGCGCCTTTGATAAGCTTGAGTCGAATCGCGGGAAGCTTCTGGCCAATTTGCAGAATTTGATTAATTATGTGACAATTTTTCAGCTCGACCTTTTTGCTAAAGACCAGTTGAATTTCAGTTTTCAGGAGGCTGAAGACTTGTCAGTCACTGAAAAATATGACGCTGAGCGTGAGTTGCTGGATGTTGCGATTTCGCCGCATCCGCTGACGCAATGGCAGAAGAAGCTGGCCGGCAGTTTTACCCCTCTGACAGACCTTGTACACGGTGCTTTCGCCACAATTCTGGTGGATGTCCGCCGCGTTCGAATTTCAACGGATAAAAAAGGGGCTCAAATGGCCTTTGTCGAAGTCACAGACACTGTAAGTTCGCTCACCGTCGTCTTTTTTTCAGATAATTTTGCGGTTAACCGCCATAAAATAGAGCGCGGCAAAATGCTTCTGATTAAGGGACGCGCCGAGCTCCGAAATGACGAGATGCAGCTGAAAGCCACGCAAGTCGTGACGCTGGAAGAAACAGACAAAAAACTTTGGATTAGCAATTCGGACAGCGGCCGGAATCAGCAGATTGCCAGCCTGTTGCGGGCAAATCCTGGCTCATATCCGGTCATCCTCCACAATGAAGCCACAAAGCTCACCACGCAGACAAATTTTTACGTTGACAGCAGCAGTCAATTGATGCAGAAGTTGAAAAAACTCTCCGTTAAAGCAGTTTTCCGCTAGATTTAAGTAAATTTCCAGGCAGATTTTCTGCGAATTCAGCAAATTTTCAGCCTAAAAGTATTAAAATTTGTTATAATGATTATTAAAGGAAATAAGGTAAACAATGTCTATAAAGATAGTGACTGATTCAACCATCTCCATTGAGCCTGAACTCATTCAGGAACTTGATATCACTGTAGTTCCCCTGAATTACATGATTAATGGAGTTATTTACACAGATGGCGATTTATCGCTGAATGAATATTTGGAAAAGGTTGAGTCGTTAGCGGTTCTTCCTAAAACCAGCCAGCCGCCGGTCGGCGTTTTTGACGACCTTTATCATGAATTGACTGAGGACGGCAGTTCAGTGATTTCGATTCATCTGGCAAATTCTTTGTCTGGTACCGTAGAATCTGCACGTCAAGGAGCAGCGATGTCGGCTGGAGACGTGACTGTTATTGACAGTGAGTTCACGGACCAGGCGCTTGCTTTCCAGGTGATTGAAGCGGCACGTTTGGCCAAACAGGAGGCTTCTAAAGAGGAAATACTCGCGGCAGTACAAAAAATGCAGAGAAACACAGATTTATACTGCGGCGTGACAACTTTGGAGAACCTGATAAAAGGCGGAAGAATCGGACGTGTTACAGGTTTAATCGGCGGCCTGCTTGATTTGAAAGTAGTCCTGCAAATGAAAGACAGTGCCTTGACAACTTTCATGAAAGGACGCGGAAGTAAAACTTTTAAGAAATTTATCGATGAAGTGTCGTCAAATCTTTCTGCCTCCGGCCGTAAGATCAAGGAAATCGGCATTTCCCATGCTGAAAATCTGGAACTGGCAAAAACTTTCAAAGACATTTTGCAACGATTTGTTGAAAAACCAATCACAGTGCTTGAAACAAACACAATCATTGCAACTCATACTGGCCGCGGAGCTTTTGCTGTTATGATTGCCTATGATGAATAAAAATAAGAAATTGTTAGGTGTTGCCGGTTTTTTGCTGGCAATTCTGGCATTCTTTCTAATACTGAAAATTACAATTCCGCCTGCCAAGTCGGAATTTTTGTCAGGCAGCCATACGGTTAAAATCGGTAAAAGCTTGAATTACACGGCTATAGGTGATTCTTTGACCTCAGGAGTGGGCGATTCTACTAAAGAGGGAGGCTTCGTGCCGCTTCTGGCGCATCAGATTGAAGCTGCTGATAACTGTAAAGTGAATTATCAGAACTTCGGAAAAGCCGGCGATACCAGCGTGCAGATATACAACCGGCTGATTAAGCAGAAAAAAATTCAGACAGCCGTCAAGTCTGCTGACATCATTACAATCACAGTGGGCGGAAATGACCTGATGAAAGCTTTTCGCGGCAAATTAACCAATTTGTCAAGCTTAAAAGTTTCTGATTTCAATAAACCTGCTCAGGCTTATCAGAAACAGCTAGTCAAGCTTTTCGATGAGATTCGCAGCCTCGGAAAAGCAGATGTTAAAATTTATGTTCTAGGCATTTACAATCCTTTCTATCTCAGCTTCAGTGATATTCCCGAATTTCAGGAACTTTTTGATAAGTGGAACAAAGCCGCAGAGGAAACGGTTAATCAGGAAAAAGCGACCTTTGTGTCAATAAGCAATCTCATCGAAAAAGGCTCGGGCGCGGAAACCGGCACAGCAAATGACCTTCTCTCACAGTACGACGAATTCCATCCCAACAATGTCGGCTATAAAATCATGGCAAATGCTGTATTTTCTGCTTATGAAAAGGAAAATAAATGAAGAAAAGAAAACTGAAAATAAATCGCTGGAAATGGCTGTTTTTCATCCTTCTGGCATTTAATCTGGCCTTAGTTTTATTGGCGGCCAGTCGAGTTTTTGTGCCGCGAGAGTCGGATTTGACTGCGAAAATAGCCGAAGTCACAACGAACAAAAAAATCGGCCAAATCAACATGACACGCGATGAGCTAAATGTCCTGATTAACAGCTATCTGGGAGAAATGAGCAGCAAGTCGCTCGGTTACAAGTTTTATCTCGCCGATTCAAATGCTGTGCTGCAGATGGACTACAAACTCTTTTCAGCCAAAATTCCGATTTATGTCTATTTTCAGCCGGCCATGACAAGTGACGGCTCAATTCTCTTGACGGTCCAGTCAATATCTGCCGGAACACTCAATATGCCGGCAAGCGCAGTGCTGGACTATGTGAAAATCATGAAACTGCCGTCGTTTGTCAAAGTAAATTCTACCAATTCAACCGTCAAAATTAATTTAAATCAATTGACAGTTGCCGGCAATTTGTCTTTTAAGGCTGAAAGTATTGATATGACAGCGGGAAGCTATATTTTCGAAATTTACATGAATAAATAAATTTTCCTAAAAAAAGCATTAAAAACGCATTAAAACGCCATTTCAAGGGCTTCTGGCTTGACCCGATGACCAAAATGTGTTATGCTAATAACTGCCTAAAGGTAAAAACAAAAACATTGGAGGAATACTCACATGGCAAACAAACAGGATATCGTCGCAGCAGTTGCAAAATCAGCTGGTCTTACAAAGAAAGACGCTGAGAAAGCAGTTAATGCATTTACAGATGCTGTCAAAGCAGAACTTAAAAAAGGCGGCAAGGTTCAATTGATTGGTTTCGGTACTTTCGAAACTCGCAAACGTGCAGCACGTGAAGGCCGCAACCCTCAAACTGGTAAGGCTCTTAAAATCCCTGCTACTACAGTTCCTGCTTTCAAAGCTGGTAAGGCCCTCAAGGACGTTGTAAAAAAATAATCATTGATGATTAAAACTCAAGATGTGAAACACGCCTTTTAAGAGGCGTGTTGAACTCGGTTACTAAAAAAGGCAGCTTCGGCTGTCTTTTTTGTTTGCTCTACTCATAATGAAATGCAGAAATTACTTGCTGCGGCTTTTTGACCAAGCCGTGTAAGTGTTCAGAATCCCGTCTTCTTCGTTAATAAGTCTGAGCTTTGCCTGCTGTCCCCCAACCTTGTGTTTGAACCACCATTCGCAGGACCTGGCATCATGTGCGTTATCAAACTGCACAGAAGCCACAAGTTTGACCGGAAGCCGGCTCCGCGTGTATTTTGCACCGCCCTTGCCCGAGTTATGAACCGCCAGACGCTTGTCCAAATCGTCCGTAAAGCCGCAATAGAGCGTCCCGTCGGCGCAGAGCAAAACATAAGTATAATAATATTTCACAGTCTCATTATACAAAAAAGCATGGTATAATGAAAGGATAGCATTCAAGATGTGAAACACGCCTGTTAATTTTTCAGTTCCAGACGTGTTGCCTTTTTCTCACTTGCTTTAGCAAGTAGAGAAAACGGACATTCGGAGCCGCAAAGCGGCGTAGATGAACTCAATAAAGGAAAAACAATGCCGCAGGAAAATATAGTTGTAAGAGGCGCTCGCGCGCATAATCTGAAAAATATAAACGTCACCATTCCGCGTGACAAACTGGTCGTCGTAACAGGACTCTCCGGCTCAGGCAAGTCCTCTTTGGCTTTTGACACGCTCTATGCCGAGGGGCAGCGCCGTTATGTCGAGTCGCTCTCGGCTTATGCCCGGCAATTTCTGGGAAATGTCGACAAACCTGATGTGGACAGTATTGACGGACTTTCGCCAGCCATCTCAATTGACCAGAAAACCACCAGTAAAAATCCTCGTTCGACAGTTGGGACGGTCACTGAAATCAACGACTATCTCCGACTGCTGTACGCGCGTATTGGCGTGCCTTACTGCATCAATGGGCATGGCCCGATTTCGGCGCAGTCGGTTGAAGAAATTGTCAATCGTATCCTGGAATTGCCGTTTGGTCAGAAACTGCAGATTCTCTCACCGATTGTCCGCGGCAAAAAAGGCCGTCACGAAAAAGTGATTGAGCGCATTCAACGCGAGGGCTATGTGCGCGTGCGCATTGACAAGGAAATCGTCGATGTTTCCGAAGTAGAGAGCCTGGATAAGAATAAAAAGCACGACATTGACATCGTCATTGACCGTATCGTGGTCAAGCAGGATGTCCGAGGCCGTCTTTTCGACTCGGTTGAAGCGGCGCTGCACCAGTCCGAGGGCTATGTCAGCATTGATACAATGGACGGCAAAGAGATGCTCTTCAGCGAATTTTACGCCTGCCCGATTTGCGGCTTTACCGTGCCTGAGCTTGAGCCGCGTCTTTTCTCGTTCAACGCGCCTTTCGGCTCCTGTCCGGACTGTGACGGTTTGGGCATCAAGAGCGAAGTCGATGTGGATCTGGTCGTGCCCGACAGCAGCAAGACACTGCGTGAGGGCGCTTTAGCCCCTTGGAACCCGATTTCCAGCAATTATTATCCAATGATGCTGGAGCAGGCCATGGACGCCTTTGACATCAGCATGGACACGCCATGGGCGGATATGACTGACGAAGACAAACAAGTCGTACTTTACGGCTCAGACAAAGAGAAATTTCATTTTCACTACGTCAATGATTTCGGTGGCGTGCGCGACATCGACATTCCTTTTGAGGGTGTAATCACCAACATTAATCGGCGTTATCGCGAGTCATCGAGCGATTTTACCCGTGAAGTCATGAAAGGCTACATGACCGAATTGACCTGTCAGACCTGTCACGGCTATCGTCTGAACGACCAGGCCTTGTCAGTTCTGATTAATCATACACATATCGGCCAATTGTCCGAAAAAGCCATCGGCGATGCGCTGGATTGGCTGGACTCACTGGAGCTTACTGAAAAGGAAAACACCATTGCGCGCCCGATTGTCAAAGAAGTGCGTGACCGGCTGACCTTCCTGAAAAACGTCGGCCTGGATTACCTGACCCTGTCGCGGGCTTCGGCAACCTTGTCCGGCGGTGAATCCCAGCGTATTCGTCTGGCCACACAAATCGGCTCGAACCTGTCCGGCGTGCTCTATATCCTGGATGAGCCGTCGATTGGCCTGCATCAGCGCGACAATGACCGTCTTATAGAATCTTTGCAAAAAATGCGAGATTTAGGTAACACCTTAATTGTCGTGGAACATGACGAAGACACTATGATGGCGGCAGACTGGCTAATTGATGTCGGGCCAGGAGCTGGTGACCTCGGCGGTGAAATCGTTGCCAGCGGCACACCGGAAGAAGTGGCAAAAAATAAAGATTCTATTACCGGTCTGTATCTCTGCGGCAAGAAAAAGATTCCCGTGCCGAAAACCCGCAGAAAGATTGACTCGAAACGAGTTGTCAAGATTACAGGAGCCAGTGAGAACAATCTCCAGAACATTGACGCTGAATTTCCGCTCGGCCTGATGACCGTCGTCGCTGGTGTGTCAGGCTCCGGAAAGTCCACACTGGTCAACGCAATTCTGAAACGCGCCCTGGCCCAGAAGCTTAACCATAATTCTGAAAAGCCGGGAAAATACAAAACCATCAGCGGCTACAAGGAAATTGAGCGCCTGATTGATATTGACCAGTCGCCGATTGGACGGACACCCCGCTCAAATCCGGCGACTTATACAAGCACATTTGACGACATCCGCGACGTCTTTGCCAATACCAACGAGGCCAAAGTGCGCGGCTACAAGAAAGGCCGATTCTCCTTCAACGTCAAAGGCGGACGCTGTGAAGCCTGCTCAGGCGACGGCATTATCCGAATTGAGATGAATTTCCTGCCTGATGTTTACGTTCCCTGTGAAATCTGCCATGGCCGCCGTTATAATTCTGAGACGCTTGAAGTCCATTACAAGGGCAAGAACATCTCTGAAGTGCTGGACATGCGTGTATCAGAAGCGCTGGAATTCTTCCAGAACGTGCCGAAAATTGCCCGCAAACTCCAGACAATCGTGGATGTCGGCTTAGGCTATGTCACGCTTGGACAGCCGGCGACAACCTTGTCAGGCGGCGAAGCCCAGCGTATGAAACTGGCCAGCGAGCTGCAGAAGCGCAGCACCGGAAAGTCCTTCTACATACTGGATGAGCCGACGACTGGCCTGCATACGGATGACATTGCAACTCTGCTGCAAGTCCTGAACAGGCTGGTGGACCAAGGCAATACAATCGTTGTGATTGAGCATAATCTGGACGTCATTAAAACGGCCGATTACATCATTGACCTAGGGCCTGAAGGCGGCGCAGGCGGAGGGACAGTCATTGCGACGGGTACGCCAGAGGAAATCGCCAAGGTCAAAGCTTCTTATACTGGCCAATATCTTAAGAAAAAGTTGAACTGAGTTTCAGCTTTTTTTATCTAAGTTTTACAATTTTCCTATATTTAATGATTTTGTAATCCAAAAGAAAGGAAGTCCCTCTCCTTTGCAATGGAATTGTAACAGTTATAGTTTAGAATAAACAGGTGTCTTAAGGGAACAAACGCACATATTTTGTCTAACATCTAAGTTTAATGAAAATATGAGTTAAGATAAAAATCTGTGCAAACACTATTTCAAGAGGAAAAAACTTTTTTCATGTACAAAGCATTACATCAAAAGCCAAGTCAATCAGGACTGAACATTAAAAAAACTACTATATTTGGTGCGGCATTATTGAGCACTGGTTTTACCGCCTTAGTTTTGCCACATACAGTTTCTGCTGACGATTCTAAAGCAGTTACAGCTGAAACGACTCAAAATTTATTGCCAGCGCAGCCAATCGTTAGAACTCAAGATGAAATTAATCAAGAAGCACTTCTGGTGATTCATGGTGATTTGGGTAATGGCGACGAGCGTGTACAAAAACTGACAGAAGCTGGTTTTGACGTAGAAACCGTTCAAAATCAAGTGAACAGCTTTTATCAGCAGTGGGGCTGGTCAGGAGCGTATGCAGTCGCTGATCAGACTATTCAGTCTATGGCGGAAGCTGGACAAACAAATACAAACATCAATGCAGGCATTGCATCAACGTCCAGCAATGCAACTCCTGCAGCGGATACAAATTCTAGCATGGGCACTGATGTTGTTTCATATGCCGCGAATAAGATGGCCGCAAACACGGGTGTAAGCGCAGCTGAATGGACGAACATCATCATGGCAGAATCAAGCGGCAATCCTAGTGCTGTTAACAGCTCATCAGGTGCCTACGGACTGCTCCAGCTTCTTGGTCACGGCGAGTATCCAGGCATGAGTGTAGACGAGCAGATTGCAATGGCAACTCAAGTTTATCAGTCACAAGGTTTACACGCTTGGGTGGTGACTTGGTAATACAAGCTGCACAATTTATAAACCACAATAACAAAGTCTTTAAAATGGGCTTTGTTTTATTTTAATCTGCTAACGCGAAATTTGGGCACTTTCGTGTTCCTGTCTGAAAATCAGGCGAAATCACCTGCCAGGATTTTTAATAGATTTGTCTATAATCTGAAGTAATTTTCATCTTTTTATGCATAAAATAAAATAGAAAATAGACACTTTTAATTATTTTGTAATATAAAATAACAAAATGTTTACTTGACTGTAATGAAAATGTAATAATAAATGTTTATACTGTACAAGTATCTTTTAAAGAGACAAATACACATCTTTTGTCTAATATCTGTTAATTATAATAAATATTAGTGAATTCGAAAGTTTGTGTAAATACAACTCAAAAGGAAAAATCTTTATTTTATGTGTAATTCATTACAACAAAAACAAAGTCGGACAGGTCTGAAATTTAAGCTGAGCGCAGCATTTACAGCTGTTCTCTTAAGTGCAGGTCTGTTTCTGTCACATACAAATGTTTCTGCTGAAACTTCTAAGCCAGCTGCAGCAACTGTTCAGACAACAGCTGCTAAAACTGCTGAAGAAATCAATCAGACAGCGCTTCTTGTCATCCACGGCGATTTCGGCAATGGTGCGGAGCGTGTACAGAAGCTGACAGAAGCTAAATTTGACGCCCAAGCTGTTCAGGATAGAGTCAATGAAATCTATGCACAGAATGGCTGGGCTGGTGCTTCTGCAGCTGCAGAGCAAACGGCACAGAAAGTAGAATCAAGCAAGAAGGCGGCACCAGCACCAGCTGCACCGGCGGCTCCTGCTCCTGCAGCACCAGCGCCAGCAGCGCCTGCTGCAGGCGGTGACATCGTCTCATACGCCGCTAACAAAATGGCTGCAAGTACAGGCGTCAGTGCCGACCAATGGACATACATCATCATGGCTGAATCAGGCGGCAATCCAAATGCAGTCAACAGCTCATCCGGCGCTTACGGCCTCTTCCAGCTGCTCGGCCACGGCGAATATCCAGGCATGAGCTTAGAAGAGCAAATCTCAATGGCCATCGGCGTCTACCAGTCACAAGGACTGCGCGCTTGGGTTGTGACTTGGTAATCACCCAAATTTACCGTTTCTTTGTCGAGAATACCTCCAATGTTCAAAAATATAGAAACGAATAATAAATCAGCAAAGTCCTTGAAAAATAGGGCTTTGTTTTGTACAATAAAGCCATGAGAACAGAAAAAATAAAAGAGAAAATGGCGGCCCAAGCTCTGGATGGCTTTATTGTGACAGATATGAAAAATATCTATTACCTGACGGGCTTTTCGGGCACTGCAGGCACAGTTTTCCTGACGAAAAATCAGGATTATTTCTTGACCGATGACCGCTATATCGACATTGCAAAAGAAATTGTCCAAAATATGACGGTTATTTCAACGCGTGAACCGTTGGCTGAAATTGCGCAAAAGGCGGTGGGCTTAGCGAAAATCGGCTTTGAAGACACGGTCGACTTTGCGACCTATCAGGCTTTGGCGGATTTGCTGAAAATGGAGCTGGTTCCAACGAATAACTTTTTCATGTCTGAGCGGCAGATTAAAGATGAAGACGAGATAGAACTGATTCGAAAGGCTTGTCAGATTACTGACCAGGCCTTTACGGACGTGCTGAAGTTCATTGTGCCGGGCCGGACTGAGATTGAAGTGGCGAATTTCCTGGATTTCAGAATGCGTGAACTTGGCGCTTCGGGCCTCTCTTTTGAGACAATTGTGGCGTCCGGCAAACGCAGTGCCTTGCCTCACGGTGTTGCCAGCCATAAGCCGATTGAATTCGGCGATGCGGTGACGATGGACTTCGGCTGTTTCTATGAGCATTATGCCAGCGACATGACGCGGACGGTTTTTGTCGGCCAGGTGGATGACAAGATGCGCGAGGTTTATGAGACGGTGCTGGCGGCCAATTCTGCGCTGATTAAGCAGGCTCAGGCTGGTTTGTCGTTTGCTGAGTTTGACAAGATTCCGCGGGATGTGATTGAGGCGGCTGGTTATGGCAAGTTCTTTACGCATGGTATCGGACACGGCTTTGGACTGGATATTCATGAGGTGCCTTTCTTTAATCAGAAGATGACGGAGCAGTTCTTGCAAGAGAACATGGTTGTCACAGACGAACCCGGCATTTACCTGTCGAATTTCGGCGGCGTGCGGATTGAAGATGACCTTTTGATTACTGCTAACGGCTGTGAGGTTTTGACGCAGTCACCTAAGGAGCTAATTGTCATCTAAAAAAGAGCGGGATTTGAAATCTGGCGCCTAATATGCTAAAATTAACTGTTAATAACGAAATAGCAATGGAGAAATAATTTAATGGTAGCAGCACACGAACTCAAAACAGGCATGACATTTTTAAACGGAGACAAGCTTCTTCGCGTTGTAGAGGCAAGTCACCACAAACCAGGTAAAGGCAATACCATCATGCGTATGAAACTGCGCGATGTGCGCACGGGTTCTGTATTTGACGATACTTATCGTCCTGAGGACAAATTTGAGCAGGCAGTGATTGACACGGTCAATGCACAATATCTTTATCAGATGGATGACACGGCCTATTTCATGAACAATGAAACTTTTGAGCAATATGAAATCCCGGTTGAGCAGGTTAAAGATGAATTGCTTTATGTTCTTGAAAATACTGATGTTAAGATTCAATTTTTCGGAACTGAAGTCATCGGTATTCAGCTGCCGACGACTGTTACTTTGACTGTAACGGACACACAGCCGGCCATCAAAGGCGCAACTGTCACCGGCTCAGGCAAGCCTGCTACTCTGGAAACTGGCCTGGTTGTCAATGTGCCGGACTTTGTCGAAGTTGGAACTAAACTTGAAATCAACACGCAGACAGGTGAATACCTGAAACGCGCTTAAGCACAAAAAGTTGAAACAATAAATTAGAGCGTTCACGCGAATATGATTTATAAGCGCGAACGCTATTTATGGCCGAAAGCTTGTCGCGAATGCTATTCTGGCCGAGCCCTTGGGCGAATGCTATTCAAAAGGAGAGACCATGGCAGAAATTACAGATAATCTTGGCGAAATCGTGATTGCCCCCGAGGTGCTGGAGGTCATCGTTGGCGTGACCGCCTCAAAAGTTGACGGTGTCTATGCACTGCGCAATAAACGTACCCTGGAGGCCGTCGGCAAAAAAGCTGAAGGAAAAGGCGTTTATATTAAATCTGACGGCGAAAAAGTCGCAGTCGATTTGTACCTTTTCCTGATTGCCGGTGTGCGCGTGCCCGAAGTGGCGCAGACAATCCAGCACGAAGTGTCGGAAAAAGTCTTTGCATTGACCGAAATCGAAATCTCTGAGGTCAATGTTCACATCATGGGAATTGTGCCGAAATCAGCTGAAAAGCCTGATTTCAATGATTTGTTCAAGGAAGGATTTTTTGATGCCAATTAATCAGGACCAGGAAAGTTTGACACAACACGAAATCCGAAAAGTTTCTATACAGTTTCTTTATTCAATGGAAGTGCGGCCGGAACAGTCAGAGGCAGATTTGCTGGCTTATATTCTGGACGGGCGTGAATTCAGCCAGAAAAATCGTGACTTTTTCGACAAACTGGTTGAAGGGGTGCGGACAAATCAAAAGACGATTGATTTGACTTTGTCCAAATTCCTGATGAAGTCCTGGTCAATGGAGCGTTTGACCGTGATTGACCGCGCCATCGCACGTTTAGGCGCTTATGAAATTCTCTATTCTGAGGTTGCGGACCGTATCGCCATTGACGAGGCCATTAACTTGGCGAAGGACTTTTCAGATGCGAACGCTTCGAAGCTGATTAACGGATTATTGACTAATTTGATAAAAAAAGACGAACTTTAACGAAATGTTCGTCTTTTTTTGTTTTTAAATTGTGCAAAAATTTGAATAAATTGATATAATAAGGTGTGAAAACGTTTGCGAAAACGCCGGCCGTTCAATACAGACATCTGCAGAGCCAACTGGGGGAGGCTTAGGACAGCGGCCAATAGAAAGTGGTGCATATGACGAAAAACTTTGTACTTAAACCACATGGACCAAAGCCGTATCATACGGGCTTAGCGGTACCGATTTTTTCTCTGCGCAGTAAGAAGTCCTGGGGCATCGGGCAGTTTACCGACCTAAAACTTCTGGCAGATTTCGCCGCAAAAAGCGGCATGGACATCATTCAGCTTTTGCCGATTAACGACACGACGATATTCATGGACTGGAAAGACACGTCGCCCTACCGCGCGAACTCAGTATTTGCGCTGCATCCGGTTTATCTGGACTTTTCTGAATTTCTGCCGAAGCTCAGCAAAACTGAGTCGGCAAAATTTACTGCTGAAGCAGAGAAATTAAACGCGCTCAAGCAGATTGACTACGAGCGGACGCTGGACTTCAAATGGCGTTTCGCCCAGCTCATTTTCGACAAATTCAGCGAAGACATTTTCGCAGGCTCTGATTTTAAAGAGTTTTATCGTGCGCGTGAGTTCTGGCTCAATCCTTACGCGGCTTTTTGCTATCTCCGCGACGCGCATAAGACGGCGGATTTTGAGCAGTGGGACATGGGCGAGAGAACCTATTCCGACACTCTCTACGAAGAGCTCTGCAAGAATGAGTCTGCGGCCGTCAAACTGAAATTGCACATATTTGTGCAGTACCTGCTCCATAAACAGCTCAAGGACGCGGTTGACTACTGTCACGAGCTCGGCGTTGCCGTCAAAGGCGACATTTCCGTCGGCGTTGACCGGAAATCAGCCGATGCCTGGGCAAATCCAGAGCTTTTCAATCTTGATATGCAGGCAGGTGCGCCTCCGGACGTCTTTTCGACGACAGGGCAGAACTGGGAATTCCCGACCTATAACTGGCCGAAAATGGCCGAAGACGGCTATGCCTGGTGGCAGAAGCGCATGCGCAATATGGCAGAGTACTTCGATGCCTACCGGCTTGACCACATTCTCGGATTTTTCAGGATTTGGGAGAACCCTGGCGATGCGGTACGCGGCTTGCTGGGACATTTCTCGCCGGCCTTGCCGCTGACAGCAGAAGAAATCGAATCTTACGGCATTCCCTTCAGATACTGGGGCATTGAGCGTTTCACAGAGCCTTTTATCAAGGATTGGGTCATTGACGAAATCTTCGGCCGCGACAACCGGGACAGTATCATTCAGCACTTTCTGGACTATACCGGCAACGGCAATTATCGCCTGAAAGCTGATTATGAGACGCAGCGAAAAGTCAGTCTGGACAACAGCATTGAAGAATGGCAGCGCGACGGCCTTTACCGCCTGCAGGAAAATGTCGTTTTCATTCGTGACCATAAGAATCCGGAGCTCTTCCATCCCCGCATCAAACTGATGGAGACCATTTCTTTCAGAGAATTCGGCGATGCCTTTAAATATCAGCTTGAAGTCTTGCACAATAATTACTTTTATGGTCGAAATTATACTTATTGGCAGGACATGGCGCTCAAAAAGCTCCCGGCAATCAAAAATGCCACTGACATGCTGGCCTGCGGCGAAGACCTCGGCATGGTGCCGAGTAATGTGCCTGACGTCATGTGGCAGCTGCAGATTCTGCGTCTGATTATTGAGCGCATGCCTGAGGAAAACAATTTTGTCAGTGATTTGTCGCATACGCCGTATTTGTCAGTCATTACAACCTCAAGCCATGACACAACGCCGCTGCGTCTCTGGTGGCTTGAAGACCGAGAGCAGATTCAGCGTTATTACAGCGAAATCATGCACTGGGAGGGCGAAGCCGCAGCAGAAGCGAGTCCGGAGATTATTCAGGAAATTGTCAAGCGTGCGCTCAATACAGATGCGATGCTGGCGATTTTCCCGATTCAGGACTGGCTTGACCTGACCGAAGAATTCCGGAATCCGGATGCCGAGTTAACCCGGATTAATAATCCTGCTTATACTTATTATTACTGGCGTTATCGTCTCCATCTGAATCTGGAGGATTTGGCAGCTGCGCAGGATTTGACTGACTATTTGTCAGATTTTATTCAGGATTCTAAGCGTTCTGAAACGAACTAATTCAAAATGTCTAAAAATTATGAACTCTAACTGAGTTCACACAGAGCTAAAGCTCTGGCAATTTCTAGAAGCTAAAGCTTCTGAAATTGTCTGCGTCCTGCGGACGCTGTTGTCGACTCTCGCTATGGCGCTGAAGCGCCTAGTCGAGTCGCAGCAGGCCTGAAGCTAGAAGATTAGATAAATTGGGAACCTGCCTTGCGGTAGAACCGCGATTTCCTAAGCAGACTCTTACCGCTTTAGCGGTTTAGAGGTCGCTTTCCCCTTTAGGGGTAAATTTCTACGCTTCAAAATGTTCTGAAACGAACTAATTCAAAATGTCTAAAATTTATGAACTCTAACTGAGTTCACACAGAGCTAAAGCTCTGGCAATTTCTAGAAGCTGAAGCTTCTGAAATTGTCTGCGTCCTACGGACGCTGTTGTCGACTCTCGCTATGGCGCTGAAGAGCCTAGTCGAGTTGCAGCAGGCCTGAAGCTAGGAAATTAGATAAAATTAGAGCCTGCCCTGCGGGCAGAACCTAATTTTCCTAAATTTCTACGCTTCAAAACGTTCTGAAACGAACTAATTCAAAATGTCTAAAATTTATGAACTCTTAACTGAGTTCAGCAGGCCTGAAGCTAGGAAATTAGATAAAATTAGAACCTGCCTTGCGGCAGAACCTAATTTTCCTAAATTTCTACGCTTCAAAACGGGCCTGCTTCACATCTTATATAGAAAAGGAGAATTAATTATGGCAAATGGAATGCTTGCAT
This sequence comes from Lactovum odontotermitis, assembly GCF_054658595.1. NCBI lineage: Bacteria > Bacillati > Bacillota > Bacilli > Lactobacillales > Streptococcaceae > Lactovum > Lactovum odontotermitis. Next base: position 103,077 of record NZ_BAAGGQ010000002.1, on the reverse strand, counting down.
TAATTCTAGCTGGCGGTCAGGGGACCCGCCTCGGAAAGTTGACGAAAGATGTTGCAAAACCCGCTGTACCTTTCGGCGGTCGTTATCGAATCATTGATTTTGCGTTGTCAAACTGCGCGAATTCCAATATTCACAACGTCGGTGTCATCACGCAGTATCAGCCGCTGGAGCTGAATACACACATTGGAAATGGCGCCCCTTGGGGACTTGACGGCATCAACACTGGTGTGACGATTCTGCAGCCTTATGGCTCGCAGGAGGGCAGTAAGTGGTTTGAAGGTACCTCGCATGCCATCTATCAGAACATGGACTACATTGACAAGATGGACCCGGAGTATGTCCTGATTCTGTCAGGCGACCACATTTACAAGATGGATTATGAGCGCATGCTTCAAGAGCACATTGACAAAGGCGCGTCATTGACTGTGTCTGTTATGGAAGTGCCTTTCAAAGAAGCCAGCCGTTTCGGCATCATGAACACTGATGACAATGGCCGTATTATCGAATTTGAGGAAAAACCTGATGAACCGAAGTCAAATCTGGCTTCGATGGGAATTTACATCTTTACCTGGAAGCGTCTGCGCGAATTTCTGACGACCAATCAGTCGAAAGGCGTGAGTGTTGAAGATTTCGGGCACAATGTCATTCCAGGCTACATTGACAGCGGCGAAAACGTCTTTGTTTACCGCTTCTCCGGCTACTGGAAGGACGTTGGTACGATTGCCAGTCTCCACGAAGCCACAATGGAATTCCTGTCGGCCGGCAATGCGCTCAATATCTACGACAAGAGCTGGCGCATTTACAGCCGAAACGACATTTCAACGCCGCATTTCATTACCAGCAAAGGACTTGTCCACAATTCCATGATTGGTGACGGCTGCTATGTTGACGGCACAATTTCTCATTCAGTGATTTCGCAGAATGTCGAGATTCACGAAAACGCCACCGTCGAAGACAGTTTCATCATGTCCGGCAGCTACATCGGTAAAAATGTCACCATAAAATATGCTATTGTGGGTGAAAATGCCCATATTTCAGACAATGTATCCGTGATTGGAACACCGGATGATATCGCAGTTATCGGTCACAGAGAGGTTGTAGGAGAGGAGAATGAACAATAATGAACAATGCAAATAAAATGTGCGCGCTCTTGTCAAATGTGACAACCTACGATAAACTGTCTCCTTTGACCAAAGAGCGTCCTCTGGCAACGCTGCCTTTTGACTGCAAATACCGTCTGATTGACTTCCCGCTGTCCGCCCTGTCCAATGCCAATGTCAAAAATGTGCTGATGGTCTTTAACGAAGGCGAAACACAGTCCGTGTTTGACCACATCCGCTCTGGCAAAGAGTGGGGCCTGGACTCTCTGTCTTCACACATGTTTGTGTACATTCAGCAGGATTTTGAGCGAAAAAAAGACAAGGGTCTGTCCTACTTTGATGCCCAGATTAATTTCCTGAAAAAATCAGATGCGCCTTATACTGTCCTCATCGGCAGCAAAATCATCGCCAACGTGGATTTACAGGCAGTTCTGAAGATTCATCAGGGCTCGGACAAACATATCACAACTGTCTATAAAAAGATGTTGTCAGAGAACTTTGAGCCAACGGACACTGTAGTCAGATTTGACGTGAATAATCGTGTTTACGGCGTGAATTTCAAACAGATTCAGGAAGAAGGCACAGTTCAGGAGTACGAGAACCTGTCGCTCAATACCTTTATAGTGGATACGGATTGGCTGATTAAATTCATTGAAAGAATGCAGGAGAACGGCGAGTTTTCATCAATTTCACGCCTATTGCGCAACCACCTTTGGGATACGGACACGAATACTTACGAGTACACGGGCTACATCAGTAATGTTCTGGACATCAAGTCTTATTATGATGCCAATATGGCCATGCTCGAGCCGAGTAATTTCACTAGCCTGCTTTACGGCGCGAAACCGATTTATACTAAGATTAAGAATGAAGTGCCGACTTTCTTTGCGGAGAACAGCTGGGCGCACCGCTCGCAATTCGGCTCCGGCTGTATTGTCAGAGGTGTCGTGATGGACTCGCTGATAAGCCGCGGCAGTATTATCGAGGCGGACACGATTGTTGATAAGTCGCTTGTCTTCACGTCTGCGCAGATTAAGAGCGGCGCTCAGATTAAATATGCGATTATTGATAAAAATGTTGTCATTGAGGGGGTCAAGATTGAGGGTACGCCTGATAATCCTATCGTCATCCCTAAGGGCGCACATGTCACCAGCGATATTATTGCACAATAATCATCATTCTGTCTGGAAAAAGTTTTGTCTGCAGCTAAAGACGGACAGAGCTTTTTTCCAGTCAAAATAATAAAGTAACAGAGCAACTGAACAAAAAATTACGCAAATTAAGTTTGGCAGGCTCCAGAGCTTCAGATTTGCGCAAAGGTTTGCATTGATTTTAATTTTTCAAAATGTTATAATAAAAAAGTTGTTCTTGTCTACTGAGAAATCAGAAAGGAAGAAAATATGAAAATCCTATTCGCAGCAAGCGAATGTGCGCCGTTTTTTAAGACCGGCGGACTCGGCGATGTGATGGGGGCACTGCCCAAAGAACTGGCGAAGAAAGGTCAGGAGGTTCAAGTCGTCCTGCCGCTTTTCTCCGGCATGAAAAAAGAATACCGTGACCAGCTGCAGTTCCAGTTCTATGATTTCGTTAATGTCGGCTGGCGGCGCCAGTTTGTCGGTGTGAACACCATGGTAAAAGACGGCGTGAAATACATTTTTCTGGAAAATGAACAGTATTTCGGCCGCGAAGGGCTTTACGGCTACATGGATGACGGCGAGCGCTGGGCCTGGTTCCAGCTGGCAGTCTGTCAGCTCCTGGAGCGTTTTGACTGGATTCCGGATATTCTGCACGTTAACGACTTCCACACAGCCATGATTCCCTTCCTCCTGAAGGAGAAATACAGCTGGATTAGCGCTTATCACAAGATTCGCACGGTTCTGACGATTCACAATATTGAGTTTCAGGGGGCGATGGACCCCAATGTCCTGTCTGACCTGTTCGGCATGGGCATGGAGCGCTATTACGACGGCACAATTGAGTTCAACGGGGCGCTGAATTTCCTCAAGGCTGGCATTTTCTATGCGCATCGCGTCACGACAGTGTCTCCGAGCTATGCAGAGGAAATCAAGACTCCTGAGTTCGGCTGCGGGCTGGACCCCATTTTGCGGCTGGTCAGCGGCAAGCTCTCGGGGATTCTGAACGGAATTGACTATGATGTCTATAATCCTGCAACAGATACCTATTTGACTAATCACTTTAATGTTAAAAATATGGCGGGCAAGGCTAAGGCCAAGGAACATCTCCAGATGAAGATGGGTCTCCCGTCTGATGCGGGTGTTCCGCTGATTGGCATGGTAAGCCGTTTAACCAACCAGAAAGGATTCGACCTGATTCTCTCACAGATGGAGCGGCTTTTAGAAGGAGAAGAAGTTCAAATTGTTCTGATTGGCACGGGATACAGCGATATAGAGAATGGCTTCCGTTACTTTGCTGCGAAATACCCGGAGAAATTCTCCTGTACAATTGCCTTTGATTTACAGCTGGCTCAGGAAATTTACGCTGGTTCAGACTATTTCCTGATGCCGTCGGCCTTTGAGCCCTGCGGTCTCAGCCAGATGATTTCGATGCGCTACGGCACACTGCCGATTGTGCATGAAATCGGCGGCCTCAAAGACACGGTCATTCCTTATAATCCGCTGACCAAGACAGGGACCGGCTTCGGCTTCGTCGACTTTGACGGTGATGTTCTCTACAAGGCTGTCAATCGTGCCGTGGCGCTCTATTGGAATGACCCTGCCATCATTGACCAACTCCGCAAGAATGCCATGGCGCAGGACTTCTCATGGACAAGCAAGGCAAACACTTATCTGGAACTGTACAAATCAATTTAAAAAATATAAAACAAGCATGGGTAGAAATTTATTTATAGAAAGAAATTATGGAACTAACAAAAGCTAAATTTATCGAAGATTTTGAAAAATCATTAACGCGCAATTGTGCAAAAACTCCCAAGAATGCGAGCAGCGAAGAGGAGTACATGGCGCTGGCGCGTGTCGTGAAAGAGTATTACTCAGAGATTTGGGTAAAAGACAACGAGTACAAAGACACATCAGGTACGAAGCAGGCCTACTATTTCTCAATTGAGTTTATGCCCGGACGTATGCTGAAGTCTAATCTTCTGAATTTAGGTATTCTTGACACTGTTCGCAGCGCCCTTGATGATTTGGATATTAATCTGGACGAAATCTCGACAAATGAGCAGGATATGGCCATTGGTAACGGCGGTCTCGGACGTTTAGCCAGTTGTTTCATGGATTCTTTGGCCTCTACAGGTCTGCCCGGCAACGGCAACGGTATCCGCTACAAATACGGCCTCTTCAAGCAGCGCATCATTGACGGCTACCAGGTAGAACTGCCCGACGTCTGGCTGAAAGACGGCAACCCTTGGGAAGTCCGCCGCTTCGATAAGACCGTTGAAGTCAAATTCGGCGGCAATGTCTGGATGGAAGACCTGGGCCACGGCCGCTACAAACCGCATTTTGAAAACCAGGAGACGATTTTGGCAGTGCCGTATGACACAGCCATGGTCGGCTACGAAAATGAAACGGTCAATAACCTCTGCCTCTGGCGCGCCGAGCTGCCTGTAGACGCAGACACAACGCATCTGTCGCTGGACTATATGCATGACGTTGATACCTTGTCAGCCGTGCTTTATCCGGACGACTCTAACTATGCCGGCCGCCTGCTCCGCCTGAAACAGGAATATTTCTTTGTCTCTGCCGGACTGCAGCGTATCGTCAACCATTTCATCAATCTGGATTTGCCTTTATCGCGCATCTCCGAGCATATTGCTGTTCATATCAATGATACCCACCCGGCACTCTGTGTGGCTGAATTCATGCGTATTCTGATGGACGAGCACGAAATCAGCTGGGAATCCGCCTGGCAGCTGACGGTCAAAGTCATGAGCTACACCAATCACACGATTATGGCTGAAGCCATGGAAAAATGGCCGGAAGACATGATGTCGACTCTTCTGCCGCGCATTTACCAAATCATTGCAGAAATCGACAGCCGCTTTGTTAAAGAATACACACCGAAAGTGGGACCAAGTCTAGTTCACAACACGCGTATCATCAAAGACGGCATGGTCAACATGGCGCACCTGTCCATCATCGGTTCACACTCAACGAACGGCGTTGCGAAAATCCATTCTGAACTGCTCAAAGACGTGGTGTTACACGACTTTTATGTGATTTTCCCGGAACGCTTCAATAACAAGACAAATGGTATCGCTGAGCGTCGCTGGCTGCAGATTGCGAACGAAGATTTATCAGCAATGATTGACGAAACAATCGGCAAAACATGGCGCAAGAACCTGAACGATTTGACGGTCCTCAAAGCTTTTCAGGATGACGACGAAGTCCTGAACAAACTTGAAGCCGTTAAGCTCAAAGACAAAGAGCGTCTTGCCAAGTTTATACTCGAGAAAAACGGTGTTGAAGTCAATCCGAATGCGATTTTCGATGTCCAGGTCAAGCGCCTCCACGCTTACAAGCGCCAGCTCCTGAATCTGCTCCATATTCTGAAACTTTACTTTGACATCAAAGACGGCAAGGCCGATGACATGATACCGCGCGTCTTCATCTTCGGCGCTAAAGCTGCACCTAGTTATCAATACGCCAAAGTCATCATCAAAGCCATCAACGAAGTGGCCAACATGATTAACAGCGACACAGAGATTGACGACAAAATCAAAGTCGTCTTCCTCGAGAACTACAACGTCTCACTGGCCGAGGAAATCATCCCTGGCGCCAATGTCGGCGAGCAGATTTCGCTCGCTTCAACAGAAGCCTCAGGCACCTCCAACATGAAATTCATGCTCAACGGCGCACTGACCATGGGAACACTTGACGGTGCTAACATTGAAATCAAGGACGCTGTCGGCGATGACAACATCTTCATCTTCGGCATGGACAAAGACGAAGTGCTTGATTACCAGGCCAACGGCAACTACCGCTCAACCGAAATCTACGAGACAAATCCGGTTTTAAGGCGCGTGCTCAATGCCTTTATCGACGGCACAATTCCAAACATTGACAACGAGGGCCGCGAAATTTTTGATTCACTGACTACTTACAACGACGAGTATTTCGTCCTGCGTGACTTTGACTCCTACGTAGACGCCCAGAAGCGCCTGGAGACCTACTATCGTGACCGCCACGCATGGAACAAGTCCTGCCTGCTGAACATTGCCAATGCGGCGCGCTTCAGCTCAGACCGTACGGTCAGGGAATATGCGGAGAATATTTGGCAAATTAATCCTAGATAATATTCTGATTATACAAAAAAAGCTGCTTCGGCAGTTTTTTTGCTTACTTATAATTTATACAGGCAAGAAATTTGACACTTTCCCATAATTTGTCGAATTAGTGAAAAATACAGTAAATTTCATAGTTAATTCACCATCTCTTGCAAAAATATTTGCTATAATGTATCTTATGTACTTATTCAATCCCTGGAAGAAATTCTACAAAAAACCTTTTGGTGCTGTCAAAAACAATGAGAGCATGACAGTTAGATTCACAGCAGAGGGTGATGTGGCGGTTAAACTGATTATGCATCGTGATTTCGGCGCCCTTCACGAATTTGAGCTGATTCGCATTAGCGAAGATTCATTTGAGACTTCAGTCAAGTTCGACCACGGCCGTGCACTGTATTTTTATCACTTTGAAATTATCGAAAAGTCCGACTGGGGCAGCCGCAGACTTTATTACGGTGCCTCACCTCAAGGGGGCGAGGGTTATTTGACAGAAGAAGCAGACGCGGTCAATGACTTTCAGCTCACCGTCTTTGAAGGAAACGACGAAACACCCGACTGGTACCGCAACTCCGTCTTTTACCAGATTTTCCCGGACCGCTTTTTCAACGGCAATTTAGACGGGCACATTAACTCGCCCAAGCCGAACAGCTTCCTGTACGCTCAGGAGACCGACGAGCCTTTCTACGTCAAAGATTCAAGCGGAGAAATCGCGCGCTGGGACTTCTACGGCGGCAATCTCCGCGGCATCACAGCGAAAATCCCCTACCTCAAAGAGCTGGGCGTCAATGCCCTCTACCTGAACCCGATTTTCCTGTCGAAGTCGAATCACCGCTATGACACAATGGATTACCTGCGGATTGACCCCATGCTAGGCACAGAAGAAGACTTCAAGACACTCGTAGACACACTGCACGAGAACGACATGCACATCATCCTGGACGGCGTCTTCAGCCACGTCGGCGACGATTCCCTCTACTTCAACCGCTTCGGCAACTTCGGCGAAAACGAAGGCGCCGCTCAGAATCAGAACAGCCCCTACTACGAATGGTTCAAGTTCAATCACTGGCCGGACAACTACAAATCCTGGTGGGGCTTCAAAAACATGCCCGAGATTGACAAAATGAACCCCGCCTTCCAGCAGTTCATCTACGGCGACAAAGATTCTGTCCTTGCCAAGTGGGACAGTTTCGACATAGACGGCTGGCGCCTAGATGTTGCAGACGAGCTGCCTGACAGCTTCATTCGAGGAATCCGTGCCAATTTAGCGAGCACAGAAAACAACCAGAAAATCCTAATCGGCGAAGTTTGGGAAGATGCGTCAAATAAAATAGCCTACGACCAGCGCCGCAGCTACATCCTCGGCGATGCACTGCAAGGCGCGATGAATTACCCGCTGCGCGACCTGATTATCAACTATGTAGTCGGCAACCTAACCGCGAACGACGTCGCCCATCAGCTGATGACACTGCGGGAAAACTATCCGAAAACCGTCTTCTTCGGGAACCTTAATAATATCGGCACACATGATTCTGAGCGCATCCTGACCATGGTCGGCGAAGAAAACATGGACCTGTCAATCGGCATGATGTTCGTGATGCCAGGCGTACCGACGATTTATTACGGAGACGAAGCAGGCCTGACCGGTCGAAAAGACCCCGAGAACCGCAAATTCTTCCCCTGGAACGACATTCACGAGCCATTCTATACACTTTATCATTACTGGGCACACAAGCGCCTGAGCAATGAAACACTTAAAAACGGTGAATTTTCAGTCGGTTATGTAGACAATTGCCTGGCAGTCATGCGTCATACTACAAGTGAAACCAGTCTTTTCCTGGCGAATCCCGGTGCTGAGGACGTGACCGTCGATTTGAGACAAATCCATATGCTGAGAGACCAGGATTTTACAGCGGCTTTGTCAGAACTATCTGAGATTACAATTCCTGCAAAGTCCAGCTGGTTTGACAAGATATAAAATTTGAACATAAAAAGCGAAATTGTGCAATTTCGCTTTTTATGTTTTTTTACTGTGGAACAGTAGTAGTAGCATCACCGCCATCTGCAGCAGAACTTGAGCTTGGAGCTGGAGTTTCAGTGTTTTGAGTGTCAGAACTGCTTTCCGGAGCACTAGAAGAGGAACTGCTGGAACTTGATTTTGAGCTGCTAGGAGGAGCACTGTAAGCCGGCTTCGCCCCTGCCAGATAAAGCTCAGTGCCGTAACGGGAAATACCGTCAGGCATTGTCCAATCAGTACTTGCAGCATCGGAATAGAAGTATTCCATCATGGCTGTATAAACCTCACCAGGGATGAGAATATCCTGTACAGGGTATTCACGGTCGTCAAACCCGGTCCAGACAGCAATTGAGTATTCCTTGGTGTAGCCGACAAAGGTTTCATCAGGAACGATAAACTCACTGTCGGCTTTTCTCTTAGCAAACTCCTCATCAGTATAGTTCGACGTACCAGTCTTACCTGCCTGGAAGATTCGGCCAGTGAGCCGATTCGGCGGGAAGCTTGAGCCGTTTGTACCGTTAGGAATAACTCCCTTGAGCATGTCCGTCATTGCATAAGCGGTCGTTTCTTTCATGACGCGCGTCGTTTTAGGCGTCAGGTCAGTGCTTTCACCATCAGTATAAGTAATTTTTGTGACATAGTAGGGACTTGTGTAATTTCCGCCGTTTGCAAATGAAGCAAAGGCAGCAGCCATTTTTTCAGAGCTTGAACCATATCTGCGGTCAGCGGCACCAACTTTAGAAGGAGTATCAGTGTTGCTGGAGATGCCATTTGCATAAACTTCGCTCGGATAATACTGAATTCCCAAGCTTTTTAAGAAAGCAGCTGAAGTATCAAGGCCGATTTTGTCAAGCGCCTTAACCGCCGGAATATTTCTGGACTGCCACAAAGCAAGGCGCATCGTGATATTCCCCAGGTAGCCCTGGTCAAAGTCCATCAGAGGCGTATTCGTCCCAGGATAATTATAAGGCGAATCATTAAACATTTCCGCAGTTGACTTGAAAGTGCCATTGTCAATACCGGGAGCATAATCAGTAATTGGCTTCATGGCAGAACCCCAGTCACGGTCCGTATTGACAGCCGGATTATCGCCCAGCATTGAGTCAGTCGTCTGATTTCTTCTGCCCATCTGTGCGATAACAGCCCCTGTTTTCGGGTCAACAATCGTTGCAGCAACCTGCTGATTTTCAGGATAATTAACATAATCACCACTGTCAAAGACTTGCTCCAAGTGCTGCTGAGCATCAGTGTCCATCGTTGTATAGATGGTCATCGGCGTTGTGCTGGGGTCCTTGCCGGTAGCATCTTTGACCTGTATAAGGGCCTCTGTGATGAAACTGTTCATATAGAGAGGAAACGAGCTGGTCTGGTTGAGCGGCTGAAGCCCGTCATTAATCGGCGTAGCAATTGCTGCCGTTTCTTCTTCCTTAGTGATTTTTCCATAACGGTACATTTCTTGTAAAACTGTGTCACGGCGTTTTTTGGTCAGTTCAGGATTTTTGTAAGGGTCATAATCATTAGGGGCTTGCGGCATACCGGCTAACATGGCCAGCTGCGGCAGACTGAGCTGGCTGAGCTGCTTTCCGTAGAAGCTTTCAGCTGCCGTCTGCATGCCGTAAACATTGTTGGACATGTAGACTTTATTGATGTAAAGTGTGAGGATATCTTCCTTGCTGATTTTTTTCTCAAGCTCAACAGCCATCCAGGCTTCCTGAGCCTTACGTTTAAGGGTCCTATCCGCCTCGCTTGTTGTAAAAAAGCTGAGTTTGAGAAGCTCTTGGGTCAAGGTTGAGCCGCCCTGAGTCGTATTACTTTGGAGATTATGGAGAAAAGAGCCCATGATACGCACTGGGTCCACTCCCCGATGCTCAAAGAAACGGTGATCTTCAATTGAAGTAACGGCGTTTACCAGCGTCATCGGAATCTGGTCTGTAGTGACAAGAACCCGCTGCTCTGCACCAAGTTTAGCGATAACATCGCCCTTTTCGTCTAAAATCTTTGTGTTAGGATTAGACTCAAGTTTTGACATTTCAAGCTTAGGAGCTGTAGAGGCATAAGAAGCAAAAAGAAGAGCAGCAAAAGTGAAACCGAGAAGCCCAATAGTCAGAATAGGAATTGCAAGCCACTTGAAAAGGCGTCCCCATCGAAAACGTGTGCTTTTCCCAGGCTTTTTCGGCCCATATTTTGTTTTCTTACCCGCAACAGACTTGCTGGCAACCGATCGTTTTTCAGCTATGTGAATCACCGCCTAACTGTAAATGAATAATATCAATAAATGGAATTCGTGGGATTTGCTGTTGAGGAAGCAGAATTCCCTGCTCCTGAATGAGAGAAAGCGGCATAGATTTAAGCCCGTGCTTCTCCTCGTAAAAGTCTATTAGGCAAGAAGAAGGAAGATAATAAGTTTCCTGCCGCTGTGAAAAGTGCAAAAGGACGAAAGCAATTCCGTCTTGTTTGAGCACAGCTTTCATATGTTCAATCTGATGCTTATGAAAGTTTTTAAGAGGAAAAGACTGTTTTTGGGTTGTTTCTTTGGCTTCAAAGTCAATGTAGTGCCCCTGATATACACCGGAATAATCGGTAGTTGACGCCTCGCGAAAATAAGCTTCAGTAATCTTTGCCCGGCTGCGCATCGGATACTCCACATGAACAATCTGAACAGGCGTAGGCTTTTTATGAACAACTGCGATATTATGTGCAAGATAATATTCGTTCGTTGCATTAATATCGGCTTCAAAACTCATACCACGTTTACCGAATTCCACTACTTTCTTGTCAGATTGACCAGGCAGTTTAGATTTAACGTGATGCGTCTTTTTTTGAATACCAGACGGATAATTTATCATATAAAACACCACTTTAAAAACATGATTTAATTATACCATAAGTAAAGGAAAACACGTTAAATTTTAGAACTAATGACCATAAAATGTAAATGTCTATAAAAAGAACTTGACCCAGATGTCCGCATGAATTTGGATAACTGAATCAAGTTCTTTCGATTTGGGCAGCATTAGAAATGCTGTGCCTGCAGGGTTCACACAAGCAGACAAGTTCTCACGATTCCTTCGCGGCTGATACAGGCAGCTCCAGCAAAATCAAATTTTGTCAAAGTCATTACCATCATAGCCCAGAACTCCCACCGGTTCTAATCATTTAGCGGATGCTAATTGGCAAGATTAGAAATTATGTCGGCTCGTGAAAGTGATTATAACATTTTAATTCGAGTTGTTCAACTTGAACGGATTCGCGCTCTGATTTCAGCAGTTCCCTGCGGTTATGTTATAATAATATCTAATGAAAGATTTACAAAAAAAGCTGAAAAAGGACTACGGGATTGAGTTCACAGATGACGAGCTCCTCGTCAGGGCTTTCACCCATTCGTCTTATGCCAACGAGCAGCACCTCCCAAAGACCGCAAACAATGAGCGTTTGGAGTTTTTGGGAGACGCAGCTCTGTCGCTGGTCATTGCAGATTATCTGTATGCGAAGTTCCCGGATAGGCCGGAGGGCGAACTGTCAAAAATTCGCTCATCTTTGGTGCGCAGCGAATCCCTAGCGAATTTCTCGCGCCAATGCGGCTTCGACAAGTTCATTCTGCTGGGAAATGGCGAGAAGCAGACAGGCGGCCGAACACGGAATTCAACGATGGAAGACCTGTTCGAAAGCTTTCTGGGCGCACTCTTTTTGGATGCCGGTTTTGAAGCAGTCAAGGGCTTCCTCTATCAAGCCGTGATTCCCGAGTTCGAGGATGGCGAATTCACAGGCGTGACAGACTACAAAACAGCACTGCAGGAAGCGCTGCAGGCCAATGGCGACACATTAATCGAATACCGTGTGCTGAGCGAAACAGGCCCAGACCATGAGAAAACATTCACAGTAGCAGTTTTTGAGAACGACAGCCGGCTCGGTGAAGGCAGCGGGCACTCTAAGAAGCTGGCAGAGCAAGCAGCGGCGAAAGACGCCTTTCAGACGGTCATCCGGAATTCACGCTGATGTATTTAAAAAAGCTAGAAATCACAGGGTTTAAGTCTTTTGCGGACCGGACTAAGATTGAGTTCGACCACGGCATCACAGCGATTGTGGGGCCGAACGGCTCCGGAAAGTCCAATATCACCGAGGCTCTGCGCTGGGCGCTAGGCGAGCAGTCAGCCAAATCATTGCGCGGCGGGAAAATGCCCGACGTGATTTTTGCGGGCACTGAAAAGCGTAAAGCCCTGAATTTTGCAGAGGTTGTGGCCCATTTTGACAACAGCGACAGCTATCTGGATTCTCCGGCCAAAGAGGTCGCTGTGACACGGCGTCTTTATCGCAACGGCGATTCAGACTTTCTGATAAACGGCAAAAAATGCCGCCTGCGTGACATTCATGACCTCTTTCTGGACACAGGCCTCGGCCGTGACAGCTTTTCCATCATTTCCCAAGGACGCATCGAGTCCGTGTTCAGCTCAAAGCCCGAAGAGCGCCGCGCCATCATCGAAGAGGCAGCGGGCGTTTTGAAGTACAAGACGCGCAAGACCGAGACCCAGTCGAAGCTGAAAAGCACCCAGGACAACCTGGACAGGCTGGAGGACATCATCTACGAGCTGTCCGGGCAGTTAAACCCGCTGCGTGCGCAGCGGGAATCAGCCCTCAAATTCCAAGAGCTGGACACTGAGCGGGCAAAACTGGCACTATCCTTGCTGATTGCCCGCGTCAGCCAAGAAAAACTCAAATACGACACCGCCAGCTCCACACTGAAATCTACTCTGGAAAGCCTCTCTCAATTAGCCGAAGCCCAGCAAGCCTTCGAAAAAGCCCTGTCAGAATTGAAGCAGCGCAGAGACTCGGCTGAAGCCGAGCGTGAAAGCCTGCAGGCACAGATTCTTCAGCTGACCGAGCTGAAAGCCGATTTAGAGAGAAAAATCGATTTGTTTGACCGCTCAGCCGCAGACCAGGAAAAGTCAGATACAGCCCGCGCCGAGCGCCTGAGCGAGCTGACCGCACAAAAAACACGGCTGACCCGGCAAATCGAAGAAAATACCAGCAAATCAGCCGATTTACAGACAGAAAAAACACAGTTAGAACAAAAAATCCAGCAGCTCGCGCGTGAACTGGAGGACTTTTCAGTCAGTCCAGAAACTCAGATGGAGCGCCTGCGCGAGACTTATCTGGAATTGGTCAATCAAGAGGCGGCTTTGTCCAACCAGCTGACGAAAAATCAGACAGAGGCTGAAAACTTGCTGCGTCAACAGGCAGCGTCTGACAGCTCTACTCAGGAAACTTCTGACAAGTTAGAGACCGTCAGCGCAGAGTTAGACGGCCTACAGAGCAGCTGCGACCAGTTAAAAGCGGAAATCGAGAAGCTCTTGTCGGATTTCCAGAAAAAAAACCTGCAGAACCAGCAGGAAAAGGCGGCTGCTGCGGCGGCTGAAGAGGAGCAGTTCAAGCTGCTTGAGCGCGTCAACAAACAGCGGGCACAGCTCAATTCGCTGGAGAACATTCGTGAAAATCACAGCAATCTCTACGCGGGTGTGCGTGCGGCCATGAAGTCACAGCTGCCGGGCCTGATTGGCGTGGTGGCAGATTTGCTGTCTTTTGATAAAAAATATGAGGTGGCGCTGGAAGTCGCACTGGGTGCGGGCGCACAGAACATCATCACTGAAAATGAGCGGGCGGCTCAGGCGGCGATTAAGCATTTGCGCGACCAGCGTCTGGGTCGGGCGACTTTTTTGCCGCTGACGACGATTCGGCCGCGTGATTTTCGTGATTTGGCGCGTGTTTCAAGCCAGGCCGGCTTCATTGATTTGGCCAGTAACCTGGTCGATTATGATGAGCAGCTTTACCCGGCGATTTCCAGCCTCCTCGGCAGTACAGTCATTGTGGACACTTCGGAGCATGCGACGCAGATTGCCCGCTCGCAAGGCTTTAACGTCCGCATCGTCACGCTTGACGGCACGCTCATATCGCCTGGCGGCTCCTATGCCGGCGGCTCAAGGCAGAATAAGAGCGGCAGTACATTTATCGCCAATGAAATTTCGGCTTTGTCGCAAGAACTGACAAAATCTGATGATGCGCTGAAACTGAAAGAGGCCGAAGTCCAGCAGCTGCGGGAACTCCAGCAGACAAGCGCGGAAGAATTGACAGCACTACGTGAGCAAGGCGAGGAAAAACGTCTCCAGGAAAAAGAGCAAGAACTGAAAATTTCACAGCTCCAGCAAAACAAAGATGACCTCAAAGAGCTCCTGGCACTGTCAGCCTTCGGCGAGGAACACGAAAGCCGGCTGCAAGAATTCGCTGAACAAAATCAGCAAATTGAGCAGAAACTGTCAGAAATTGCTGAGCAGAAAACGGCACTGGACACCGAACTGGACAGCGTAAAATCCAGTTCGAGCGAGCGTACCGCACTTCAAAATGAAAAATCCGCAGCGTTAACAGACACAAAAGTATCTTTGTCCAAAATCAACTCAGAGTTGAATTTCGCCGAATCAGAGCGCGCCCGTTTCCAGACAGAATTGACAAATCTGTCCACAGAAATTGAACAACTCAGCCAAAACACTGAAGTCAAACTCAATGCGGCGGACCGTGAGCAGCTCAGCGCACAATTGACAGACACAAGCGAGAAACTCCAGACCGCCAATGTCCGCCAAGTCAGCCTTCGTTTCGAACGTGACGATTTAGCCGCCCAGATGGACGACTTAACCGAGCAGAATTCAGCCGCCCGTGAAGAAAATCAGACCCTCCACGATAAAAAGACCCGCCTGGAACTCGCCATCGAGCAGTCAGAAAAAATCCTCAGAGATTCACAGCAGTCACTCGCAGAAGACTACCAGCTCAGCTTTGACGAAGCCGCAGCCCAATCTGAAACCATCAAAGAAGCTGACCAGCCGCAAAAAGAAAAAGACCTCCGCAGCTACGAGCGCCAAATCCGTGCACTTGGCCCCGTCAACCTCGACGCCATCAGCCAGTATGAAGAAGTCAACCAGCGCTACGAATTCCTCAACAGCCAGAAATCCGACCTGTTAGAGGCAAAAGAGCTCCTTTTGTCCAATATTAACGAAATGGACGACGAAGTCAAAATCCGCTTCAAATCCGCCTTTGAAGAAATCCGTGCCAGTTTCAAGACAACCTTTGCACAAATGTTCGGAGGCGGCGTAGCAGACCTCATTTTAACCAGTGATGACCTGCTGGAAGCTGGAGTTGACATTGCCGCGCAGCCTCCAGGTAAGCGTCTGGGCAGCCTCACACTGATGTCCGGCGGCGAAAAAGCCCTAACGGCGCTGGCTTTACTGTTTGCCATTTTACGCGTCCGCACCGTGCCTTTTGTCGTGCTGGACGAAGTCGAAGCCGCCCTTGATGAGGCAAATGTCAAGCGCTTCGGCGACTACATGAACCACTTTGACAACTCCAACCAGTTCATCGTGGTCACCCACCGCAAGGGCACCATGGCCGCCGCCAACGTCATGTACGGCGTAACCATGGGCGAAGCCGGCGTTTCCAAAATCGTCAGCGTCCGATTTGATGACGTGAAAACAGATTTACACGAAACTCCCCGCTCGCAAGAGGCCAAGCCAACAGAGGGCGACAAAACAGCTCATAAATGATAAAATAGAGTAACTATCCGAAGATATCCATGGAAAGGGCAACACTAATAAATGGCATTTGAAAATTTAACCGAGCGCCTGCAGAACGTCTTCAAAGGCTTGCGCGGCAAACGGAAAATCAGCGAAAACGACGTACTCGAAATCACCAAGGAAATCCGCGTGGCCCTGCTTGAGGCCGACGTGGCATTACCCGTCGTGAAAAAATTCATTCGCAACATTCGCGAACGGGCCATCGGCACAGAAGTCTCAGAGGCTCTGGACCCAGCCCAGCAAGTCATCAAAATCGTCGACGAGGAGCTGACCGCAATTCTCGGCGGCGGTGAGGCCGAACTTCTGAAGTCGCCGCATATTCCGACGATTATCATGATGATTGGTCTGCAAGGTGCAGGTAAAACGACATTTGCCGGCAAACTGGCCAAAAAGCTCAAAGAAGAGCAGAATGCACGCCCGTTGATGATTGCAGGCGACGTTTACCGTCCCGCGGCCATTGACCAGCTCAAAACTCTCGGCAAACAGCTGGACATCCCCGTTTACGACGAAGGCACGGCTGAAAATCCTGTCAATATCGTCAAAAACGGCTTGGCCAAAGCCGCAGAAGCGCGCAACGACTATGTTCTGATTGATACGGCCGGCCGACTGGAAATCGACGAGAAGCTCATGACCGAACTCCGTGAAATCAAAGAACTGGCGCATCCGACCGAAATCCTGCTGGTGGTTGACGCCATGACAGGTCAAGTGGCCGCTCAAGTGGCCAAGACTTTTGACGAGCAGCTGGACATCACCGGCGTCGTCATCACCAAGCTCGACGGCGATACCAGGGGCGGTGCGGCATTGTCAATCCGTGAAATCACCGGGAAACCGATTAAATTCACAGGTACCGGAGAAAAACTGACAGACCTGGAGATTTTCTACCCCGAGCGCATGGCCAGCCGAATTCTCGGAATGGGTGACATGCTGACCCTGATTGAAAAAGCCCAAGCGAACTATGACGAAGAACAATCGGCAAAGCTGGCTGAAAAAATGCTTGAAAACCGCTTTGATTACAGCGATTTTATTGCCCAGCTTGACCAGGTGACAAGTATGGGGCCAATGGAAGAGATTATGAAAATGATTCCAGGCATCAATGAAATCCCCGGCGCAGCCAACGTCAAGGTGGACCCGAAGGACATCGCCCGCAAACGGGCCATCGTCTTGTCTATGACCCCAGCAGAGCGGCAGCTCGAAGTCGAACTCAGCCCAGCCCGCCGGCGCAGACTAGCTGCAGGTTCAGGCAACAGCTATGTCGAAGTCAATAAGTTCATCAAACAGTTCAACCAGTCCAAAGACATGATGCAGGCCGTCATGAACGGCGACATGTCCGCAATGATGGGCGCAGCTGGAAAACAGCGCGGCGGTGCTCGAGGCGGACAAATGCCAGCGGGAATGCCTGATATGTCGTCCCTCCAGAACATGATGGGCGGCATGCCGGCTGGTGCAGGCGATGGTGCCATGCCCGACATGAGCCAGATGTTCGGCGGCGGCATCAAAGGCAAGGCCACTGAATTTGCCATGAAGCAGGCCATGAAGCGCGCGCAGAAGAAGATGAAAAAAGGTAAAAAGAAGAAATAAGCGCAGTGAAGGAATTGGCTGGTACTCGAATCCTGACCCCTCAGCAGCTATTCCTTTGTACCGAGTTTATAATCCGAATTCTGGATAGCATCTTTACGCTACAGGAGAAACGGAGCGAAATCATCTTATTTCGCTTAGCTGGCAATATGAAAAGATTGCCTGGTACGGGCTAATAGAATGAAAAATATAAATCAAAAAATAGACACCTTGTCAAGAAATGACAGGTGCCTTTTTATGTATGATATTACTTGATAATCTCAAGTCCGCCCATGTATGGACGCAGAACCTCAGGAACAGTAACGGAACCATCTGCATTCTGGTAATTCTCGAGAATAGCAGCTACAGTTCGGCCGACTGCCAGCCCAGAGCCGTTCAGTGTGTGAACAAGATTGACCTTACCATCCGCATCACGGTAACGAATCTGCGCGCGGCGTGCCTGGAAGTCCAGGCAGTTAGAGCAGCTGGAAATCTCGCGGTAGGTGTTTTGGGCAGGAATCCAGACTTCGAGGTCATAAGTTTTGGCCGAAGAGAAGCCTGTGTCGCCCGAGCAAAGCAGAATCACGCGGTAAGGCAGCCCGAGTTTCTGGAGGATATTCTCGGCATTGGCTGTCATTTTCTCCAGCTCGTCAAAGCTGTTTTCAGGATTGGCCAGTTTGACCATCTCGACCTTGTGGAATTGGTGCAGACGAATCAGACCGCGCGTGTCACGGCCGGCAGAACCTGCTTCAGAGCGGAAACAAGGCGTCATGGCAGTGAAGTAAACAGGCAGCTGTGATTCGTCCAGAATCTCACCGCGGTAATAGTTGGTCAGCGGCACCTCAGCCGTTGGAATCAGCACAAAACCGCGCTCGTCAGTCAGCTCAAAGGTATCTTCTTTAAACTTAGGATACTGCCCCGTGCCGAACATCGACTCCTGATTAACCATGTAAGGCGGAATGACCTCTGTATAACCTTCTTTGGCGTGCTCGTCCAGCATAAAATTGTAGATGGCGCGCTCAAGCTTAGCACCGGCACCTTTGTAGAAAAGAAAACGTGCACCCGTGACTTTAGCACCGCGCTCCCAGTCCAGAATATCCAGGTTTTCGCCGATTTCCCAGTGCGGTTTCGCCTCAAAATCAAATTCCGGCGTCTCGCCCCAACGGCGCTGCTCAATATTTTCATTTTCATCCGCACCCTCAGGCACCGAATCATCCAGCAAATTAGGAATTCGGACCAGCTGATAATTCAGCTTCTCCTCAACAGCAGCCAGCTCTTCATCAATGCCCTTGATTTCCTTAGAAACTTCCTGCATTTCAGCAATAGCGGCAGACGCATCCTCTTTATTCTTCTTAAGATTGGCAATCTCATCAGAAGCAGCATTACGCTTCGCTTTGAGCTCCTCACTCTTGACAATCATCTCACGGCGCTCCTCATCAAGCGCAATGATTTCAGGCAGAAGTTCCGCATCAAGATGACGCATCGCGAACTTTTCAGCAACCCATTCCGGGTTTTGACGAATTTTTTTAATGTCTAACATAAATTGTATCCTTTCAATAAAAGAAAAACCGCAGCTGTATCCTGCTTTCACAGGGCGACAACCGCGGTTCCACCTATTTTTTTAACTTTAAAACGATTATTTAATTATCTTTGGAAAATGGCGCAGCTCACGCATAAACATTTTCCAGAAAGAAGTAGAGCCTTTCCGGCTTTGACCTGCTCGCAGCAAACACAGGCTTTCTTGACAAAGCGGATGGAAATTTTTCTTCTACGGACATTCTACCAATTTGGCAGGGCTTTGTCAATCATTTTTCCAATTATTTTGAATTATTTTTGAGAAATTATTGAAACAAAACCGGAAAAAATACGTATTAAATATTAAGGAAGTAAAATTCCTGTGTTCAAATCGCTCTGCGGCACAGCCCTCGACAATTCTAGATAAAAAAGGAGGTGCAGTCAATGGTGATTGTCCGCTCCTCTGCGAAAGGTTTTCCCGTGATTTTCTTGGACGCTGTCCAGGTCATCCTCGACATGATTCTAGTTCTGCTAGAAATCATCCGGATGATTCGAGAAAGTAAAAAGCACTAGTTTCCTAGTGCGCCCCTTCGTAGAGGATATTGAACACGCCGTGTGTTGGTCGCACACGGTTTTTATGTGTTCCCTCTAAAATTATTTTACCACATCTACTCAAAAATTTAAAGAAAGATTATTTTTTGCGGTTAAAAAGTCGTTTAATCGTGCTGCTCATGGTAGGAATGCGCAGAACCTTGTCATTACCGATTTGCTCACGAATCAGCTTCAAAATCTTTCCGGATTCATTGGACGAAAAGCGAATTTTATGCTTATTATTCAAAACGAGGTAAAAATTATTGTCAATTTTGCCGGCCTTGCTGACATGTGCTTCCACCGCGCGAATCGACGCCCAGGGAAAGTGCATATTGTCATTGACATTTTTGTCATTGAAAAATTCCATCGCCTTA
The DNA here is from genome assembly GCF_054658595.1 of Lactovum odontotermitis. NCBI lineage: Bacteria > Bacillati > Bacillota > Bacilli > Lactobacillales > Streptococcaceae > Lactovum > Lactovum odontotermitis. Next base: position 83,053 of record NZ_BAAGGQ010000002.1, on the reverse strand, counting down.
TCACCGACCATAATCTTTCCGTACTTAGGAAAGCCCATGAAAGCAATTGCATCCGTCGCCAAATCGGCGCGTGTATTTAGTGATTCTGCCATAAAAATATTATAGCAGAAAAATTAGAAATTAACCACTCATAGAGCGAAAATTGTTACTTGGCAAAATTACTTGCCATACAACAGAAAAAACGCCATTTTGTTTATTTAGAGTTATAATAAATAGAGGAGATATGTATTAAGACTAAAGTAAAAAAATCACATAAAGTTAGGAAAAAACAGGGGTTGGATTTTTTAAATCAGTTTGGTTATGAGACGGTAACATATGAATAAACTTCAATCCGGATTGAAGCTGGAATCAAAGAACAAGTTCATCTGTGTCGCGAAACCTGCGTTTGCTCTTTGGAAAACTAAAGAAAGAACCAATTATCATGTCAGAAAAATTTGAATGTCTTGAGGGATTCGAGACTTTGAGCAATGAAGAACTTGCAGAAGTTAATGGCGGTACCCCACTTGAAGACATTTTGGCGAGCTTTAGTAGAAATTCCAATCCATTTGTTCATACATTTCTTAACGGAGCTGCCTGGAACAATGGTAGACGACCACCTCAAGCTAATTACTTTCCTGAATACAATCTCTACATTATTGGTATTGAGATTTAGCACAAAGAGTGGGATAAGAAGTTTCTTATCCCACTTTTTGTACGAAAAAAAGCCGTCTTTCGACGACTTTTCATTTTCCTTAAGCAAGACCTGCCAAGTGAATCAAGATACCAAGAACGAAGAGACCGATGATGATTGCAAGAGGTGCATTACGGTTCTTCCATTTACGAAGGATCCAGATAACAAGGAAAGTCAGGAGCAAAGCGACGAAACCAGGAGTCAGCTGGTTGAATACATCGTTCAATGATTGCTGTTTGAATGGATTTGCGCCAAGGCCTGAAGCATATTGAGAGATTGTGCTGTTCAAAGTAGCACCGTCAATATTTTTCAGTTTGCCGAGGTTTGAAAGGGCAGCGAAGTGCGCGTCTGCGGTACCTGAAGCGACAATTTTTGAGTTAGCAGTTGCTTCCCAAATTGGGCTGGCAGTTGTACCAATATTGTGTGCATCTGTAATCCATTGTCCGTTGTATGCACCGTCAGCCAAAGGCTGTTTAGGCAGCATAGCATGTGGGCCGGTAAAGCTGATATTTACCCAACGTTGAATCAGGACACCCAAGATGAACATACCAAGGATAGAAGCACCTTTGGTCAAAGTCTGAAGCATGCCGCCGCCGAGGTCAGAAGTGATGGCAGTACCTTGCTTGTAGCCAAGTTCTTGAGTATAGTACAAGAACGCGATACGAATAATGTTCCAAACTAGGAAGAAGAAGATAGGGCCGATGATTGAGCCGCCGGCAGCAAGAGAGGCTGCGATGGCACCAACGATAGGACGAATTGTAAACCAGAAGACTGGGTCACCGACACCGGCCAAAGGCCCCATCATACCGACTTTTACACCTTCAATAGCGGCATCATCAACTTCTACGCCATTAGCTTTTTCTTCTTCAAGGGCGAGTGTAACACCGATGATAGGAGCAGCAGGGTAAGGGTGGGTATTAAAGAATTCCATGTGACGTTTCAGTGCAGCACTTGCACCTTCAGAGCCGGCAGGATAGAATTTTTTCAGAGCTGGCAGGATAGCGTAAAGGAATCCCAAGTTCTGCATACGTTCATAGTTCCAAGAACCTTGCAGGAACATTGAGCGCCAAACGATGTTGATACGCTCACGTTTAGTCAGGTGGAACTTTTTATTTTGATTTTCCATTTTTTAGTTCCTCCTTCTTAATAGTCGTTCAGAATGTCGCCGATGGGATCACCGCCGCCATTTCCGCCGCTGTTGCCGCCTTTACTTGCAACATTCTGCAGAGTAAGATAGATGATGGCGATAACGACACCAAGGATACCCATACCAATCAAAGAGATACCGTTTAAACCAGCAGCGTTCGGAGCAAGTGGTGCGAGAACGAAACCGAGGAAGAAGAAAGGCCAGAGTTCGCGGGTAGCCATAAGGTTGATAACCATGGCGTAACCAACGACAACAACCATACCACCACCGATAGCAAGTCCTTTTGAAACCCAGTCAGGGATTGCTTCCAAAGCGCTCTGAACGGTTGCAGCGGGTACAGCTGTGATAATTGCAGCTGGAATCGCGATACGCAAACCTTGAAGCAGAAGCGCGAAGAGGTGAATGGCTGAAACGCCAGAATATGAACCTTTAGCAGCATAAGCATCCGCGACGTGAATCAGACCAACGGTAACGAAACGTACCAAGGTTGTCAGAACCAGGCCGGCAGTTGCAAGCAGGATACCAGCGGGAACGATTGTACCGATGATAACTTCCAAGTCGAAGTTTCCGCCTTTGACCATCAGGATGGCAGAAGCAACAGAGGCAAGCGCAGCGTCAGGAGCGACAGCGGCACCAATGTTTGCCCAGCCAAGCGCGATCATTTGTAATGCACTACCAAGGATAATACCGGCTGTAGCATGACCAGTTACAATACCAATCAGCGAGCAGGCGATAATAGGTTGGTGGAATTGCCATTGGTCAAGAATACCCTCGAGTCCTGCGAAGAACGCAACGATAATGACCAAAATGACTGAAATAGCACTCATTTTAATTATTCTCCTATTAAATTTTAGATAATTAAGTGTACGTGTTCAAATTTATAGACAGAGAGGCTGGAAATTTTTATGGTTGGTTAATGTAAAATGCGTTAACTAATGAATAGAGACATTATTTCCCAGAATCTTTGCGGAATTTGAACAAGTTATTTTACGTTTGCCTTTTGGATAAGCTCAAAGATATCAGAGTTTTTATCATTAGGCACTTTACGGACATTGAATTTCACGCCCAAGTCACGCATTTTGTTAAATGCTGCGACATCGGTCTGGTCAGCAGAAAGGACGCTGTTCAGCATGGTTTTACCAGCGGAGTGCGCCATTGAGCCGACGTTGATGTCAGTGATAAGTCCTGGACATGCTTCAACAACAGCCAGAGCATCTTCCGGATTTTCAAAAAGCAGGAAAGCATGTGTTCCGCCGAAACGCGGATCTTTTGTGATTTCAATGAACTTTTTGATTGGAACAACATTGGCATGAACTCCTGGAGGAGCAGCCTGTTCAATCAAAGTTTTACGCATGGTGTCGCTCGCGACATTGTCAGAAACGACGATAACGCGGTCTGCCTTTGAGTCTGGTGTCCAGGCAGTAGCAACCTGACCATGGAGCAGACGAGTGTCGATGCGGACAAGGTTAATCTTGATTTTGCCGTCTCCGATGACGGTTCCTTCAGGAATAGCCTCTGATGATCCAGCTGCAGCTGCAGCCGGCGCTTCTTCAGCCGGCATGAGAGAGTCTGGCTGAGCTTTAACCCCGCCTCGTGCCTCCTTGATGATGTTTGCCGCCGCTGCTTCAAGACTAGAGCCAGTCATGCGCTCTGTGTATGCCTGAATCAGCATTGGCAAATTGAGACCAGTAATGATGGCAATCTTGCGGTCGCCTTGCTCGTGAAGAACAGTACTTGCCTGATTGAATGGGGAACCACCCCAAAGATCAGCAAGAATCAGTACTTCATCACTGGTGTCGAAAGTTGCGATCGCGTCAACGATTTGCTGGTGCAGTCCTTCAGGTGTCTGGCCGTTCAGGAAAGTGACAACTTGCACTTTTTCCTGCTCGCCAAATATCATCTCGCCGGATTGCTTGATACCTGCAGCAAACTCGCCATGGCTCGCAATTACGATTCCGATACTCAATTTGAGTAACCTCCTTAATTTTCTAGTAACATAAATATTACTTAAGAACATTGTAACACAATTTTCTAAAGTTGTAAACGATTTATAATATTATTGAAACATGGAAGAAAAGCAAGTGCAATGTCCATTTAATCTGTTTGTCACATAGGATGACGGCTTTCCTTCATCTTTTTTCGGATTTTATGGTAGAATATTTCTAGTAGATATTTCTAGATTTTGGCAATGGCACCTGTCGGACAATGCTTAATCGCCTTGCTTAAATTCTCGTCTTGTTTGCCGAAATGTTCTGTTGCTGCTTCATTCTCGTTTTCGCATTTATCTTCGTAGAAACGAACAATCCCGGCGTCGTCGTAGTCGAAAACTTCTGGCGCGTAGAGGTGACACAGTCCGCAGGCAATACATTTTTCGGGAAAGATTTTGATTTTCATACTTAATATTTTATCACAGATAGGAAGTTTAGATGGCCAAGAAACAGCGCAAAGAACCATGGAATAACCGTGTCAGCAGTGAGAGAGACGGTGCTTTTGAGGGCGGAAGCCGTGCGTCGAGAAGCAGCAAAAGCGCTCAAAATGGTAAGGCAAAAAATTCGGGCAAAGATGGGACTGCTTCGACAGTATTTTTGTCTGTCCTGGTTTTCTTTATGTTTGCCATCATCGGCGGCGCGATTTTCTTCACGATTTGGAATAACCGCAATCCGAATATGAAAACGGTCGAGAGTAATTTTTATCCGGCGGCCAGCACTTCGCAGGCGAGCTCTAGTGCGGCGTCGGAGTCAAGTGCGTCGGCGAGTTCCAGTGCAGAATCATCTTCTGCGACTGGAGCGACTTATACCTATTCGGGCGAAGAAACTATTACTGATATTGAAACGAATGCAGGCGTAAGCTGGGCCACACTTGCCAAGTACAATTCTCAGCTTAATCCTAATTGGGGGCAGTCAAATGATACGATTGGTTATCCGCTAAAAGACGGTTCTTATCTTGTAGCCGGCACAGTTTTGAAAACTTCTAAATAATCATGAGGAATATACAAATAGCAGTTGACGGCCCAGCTTCAAGCGGCAAATCAACAGTTGCAAAAATTATTGCCCATGACCTTGACATTACCTATCTTGACACTGGTGCCATGTATCGCGCAGCCACGCTGGTTTCACTCGAAAAAGGCACGTCTGGTTTCCTCGAAATTATCGAATTTCTGCAAAAAAATCCTATTGGCTTTGATAAGATGCAAGTCCTGTTAGGAACGCGCGACATCAGTCAGGTTATCCGCGGAAATGACGTCACAGCCAAAGTTTCAGAGATTTCAGCGATTCCTGAAATTCGTGAATTCATGGTGCGTGAGCAGCGGCGGATTGCGGCAGGTCAGTCCATCATTATGGACGGGCGTGACATCGGGACGGTTGTTTTACCTGATGCTGATTTGAAAATTTTCCTGATTGCAGATGCGGCTGAGCGGGCTGAGCGCCGTTATAAGGAGAATCTGCAGCGCGGCATTCCGTCTGATTTGGAGACGCTGAAGGCTGAGATTATTGCGCGCGACAAGTATGACTCCAGCCGCAAGGTTTCACCGCTTAAAGCGGCTGATGACGCAATTGTGTACGATACCACCGGGAAAACGATACAAGAAGTGGTTGATTTTATCGAAAATAAGGCAAAGGCTCTGAACTGACGGTTTAAGCCTTTTTTAATCAATTTCTAAGGCCGGCGACAATGTCTCAAAGTGCTGTAGAGTGCATAAAATAACGCTTTCTTGGATAATGTCCAAGGTAAATCTGTCTTTTTTGGAGCTTATTTATGGTATAATGACACAATGGAATCTCATCTTTTCAATCGCTTGAAGTATTTGCGTCAAAATATTAATTACTTGTCCGCTAAAGAGCACGAGGAATTAGGAGAACTTGAGGCACAATACAAATTTGAGCAGTATCAATTGCGAAATCCTGAATATTCTAATTATGCAGACGAAGAGGACTTTTCTGATTTAGGCTTCAATGCAGAACAGCAGGACAGTGCCTTTAATTATGGGACTTCACAGACTTCACAGCGTTTTTCCAGGATTGAGCGTCATCGTCAAGAAAACGATTATGATGATGATAATGAAGATTACGAAGAAGACTCTGATTACATTGAACTGCCCGTGAGAAATTCTCGTTTTGCTTCAAGTAATAAAAAATCCGACAATAACAAACAGAATTCAGCGCTGACCAAAGATAAAAAGCAGCAGAAGAAGTCGAAATATAAAGCTAACGGCAAAAAGCGTCATCACTGGTTCAGAAACATCCTCATCCTCCTTCTTCTGATAATCGTGACGATGGCCGGATTTTTTATTTACGGCTACCAGCGCGGCGTTAAAAAAGCCGGTACTCCGATTACAGCAGAGAAATTTAACGGCCAGAAAACAGCCTCAGGTGCAGTAAACATTTTAATTCTCGGCGCCGACCAGCGACCTGACCAGACTTCGGCAGTTGCCCATACGGACTCAATCATGGTTCTCCAGCTGAAGCCGAAAGACGGCAAAATCAAGATGGTCAGCCTGATGCGTGATACGCTGGTACATATTCCAAATTTCAGCGAGGACGGCATGGATGACCTGAAAATCAACACGGCTTATACTTTAGGCGAGCGGGACAACAAGCACATGGGAGCCGAACTTCTGCGCGAGACCATTGAGAGCAACTTCGGCATTAAGACGCAGTATTATGCGCTGGTGGACTTTTCGAGCTTCGCCACGATTATTGATTCGCTCTTTCCGGGCGGTGTGGAGATTGATGCACAGTTTTCTACCATTGACCACAAAAAGTATGATCAAGTACCAGTGCCGGACGATTTGTCAGCTAAAGACGGACTTGTCAAGTCCGACGTGACCTTGTCTGATGAAGACGCACAGGCCTACGGCTACGACCAGGGCGGCGTCTTCATGATGATTAAGCAGGGCAAGCAGAAGATGAACGGCCGCACGCTCCTGAACTATGCGCGTTTCCGCCATGACGATGAAAACGACTTCGGCCGCGTCAAGCGCCAGCAGCAAGTCATGTCGACGCTGATGAGCAAAGTCAAAAATCCTTTGTCGCTTTTCACAGGTTCGTCTGCCTTAGGAACGGCTAAAGCCTTGACCGAGACCAATATACCTGACTCATTCTTTGTGACGAACGGCCTGTCAACAGTATGGGATGCAAAAAACGGCACTTCGAAAATGACCGTGCCTGAGCTTGAAAAAGCCGACTACGAGAATCAGTACGACCAGTACGGCGGTCTTGGACTGGGAATTGACATCGGCAGTTACAAAACACGAATTGAACAGTTTTTAGGAAATTAAAAGTCGATTATCCGGCTTTTAATTTTTTTTGCATTATATTATATTTTCTTGTTTAATTTGAGTCGAGTTTTTGGACAGTAATGACTGATTTGTCAATTCTTACTAATTTCGGCGGATATTTTAATGTTTTTTACTTGACATAATGCAAACGGTTGCGTATAATTAAACTGTAAATATAAAACGCTTTCAAAAATAGGAGGAAAGTAATTATGAAATTTGGCAAAAAGATTGCAACGCTTGGCTCTGCAGTTCTGGCAGTCACTATTTTGGCGGCCTGCTCGTCAAACAGTAAGGATACTAGCAGCTCGAAGAGTTCCACAACAACTGTCACACTTTGGGTTGATACGGCCAATGTTGACCAATATAAACCAATTGTCGCTTCATTTGAAAAGGAAAATAAAGACATTAAGGTCAAAATGACTCAATCTCCAAATGGATCTGCAAGTGCGAAAACGGATGTGGCAAAAGATCCATCCAAGGCTGCAGATGTCTTCAAAGTCCCTAATGATCAGCTTGGCGCTATGGCTGAAGCTGGCTATATTAACCCGCTTTCACCTGACGCAACAACTTGGGTCAAGGATAATGATATTGATTTGGCTGCAACAGCAGTTTCCTGGAAAGGAAAACTCTATGCTTATCCTCAGGATGAACAGGCACAGGTTCTTTTCTACAACAAGTCTAAACTGACAGCAGATGATGTCAAAGACTGGGCTGCTCTGACTTCTAAGGGAGTTGTAGGAACTGACTTCACAAATGCTTATAACTGGTATCCGGCTTTTCTCTCAAATGGAACTTATCTCTTCGGCAAGGACGGTGAGACGCTGGACGGGACGGATGTTAACGGCCCCGCTGGTATTGAGGTCATGAAGTGGTTTGCTGCGCAAAAAGCTAATCCAGGAGTGAAACAATCAGGAACTGCGCTCTTAGCTGATTTTGAAGCAGGCAAAACAACTGCTATTGTTGACGGCCCTTGGGACGCGGTGAATGTGAAGAAATTCCTCGGTGACAATATGGGTGTAGCGACTTATCCAACTGTTGATTTCGGTTCAGGCGCTAAGCAGCTTCAAGCTTTCACGGGAGTTGGAACTTTGGCTGTAAACTCCAAGGCCAAAGACCAGAAAGCTGCCACAACTTTAGCGCAGTATTTGACAAATAAAGAGTCACAGCTTGCGCTCTTCAAGGCGAATGGCGCAGTACCAGTGTCTAAAGAGGCGCAGTCAGATTCTACAGTTGCAGCTGATCCGACAACTCAGGCAGTTATTAAGCAAGTTACTTATTCAACAGTCATGCCTAAGATGCCTGAAATGGCCACTTTCTGGACAGATGCAGCTCCACTGATTGACAATGCTTACGAAGGTAAGACTGCAGAAGCAGACTTCCAGTCAGCACTTGACAAGTTTGTCGCAGACATTTCAAAAGAGACTAAGTAAACTAAGTAATTCTAGCTACTTTGTTTGCAGGAGGCTGGGTTTACGAGTCCGCCTCCTTTTCGCTATTATAGTTATCAGAAACAGTATACTAGGGGGGAAAACTTATGTTTAAGAGGGTAAAACGTGCGCCGGAAGCTACCTTCAGAGAAACGTTCACCAGAGGTGACATATTTACAAAGTTAAGTTTCTTCATCATGGGAGTCAGCCAGTTAAAGAATAAGCAGTGGCTTAAAGGAATCATCTTTCTTTTAGGTGAGATTGTGTTTTTTGTCTGGCTTGTTTTCAATGGTTTCAGCGCAATCAGTCTGCTCAGTAATTTGGGTGACGTGAAGACGAAAAAAGTCGTTTTTGACGAGGCTCAGGGCGTTTATGTTACGAAGCAGCCTGATAATTCAATGCTGATTCTGTTGTTTGGCGTGATGGCACTTGTTATCGTGGCTTTGCTGATTACTTTATACGTGGTTAGCCTACGCTCAACACGACATCTTTATGCGCTGAACCGTGACGGAAAGCACATCGCGACAACTCGTGAAGATTTGGCGACTTTGCTGGATTCACGCCTGCATGTTACACTGATGATTGTGCCTCTGCTGCTGATTCTGGCTTTTACAATCACACCAATTCTCTATATGATTACGATTGCGTTCACGAATTTCGACAATAATCACCCTGTTGGTTTTTCATGGACGGGAGTGCAGTCATTCGGCAATATTCTCACTGGCAATGTGGCGCAGGCCTTTTTTCCGATTTTGCTTTGGACAATCGTCTGGGCTGTGGTGGCAACTGCTTCGAACTTTATTTTGGGAGTGCTTTTGGCTATGCTGATTGAATCAAAAGGAATCAATCACAAAGCCTTCTGGCGGACAATTTTTGTCATTGTCTTTGCAGTGCCTCAATTTGTGTCATTGTTGATGATGAGCCAGATGCTGGACAATTCAGGCCCGATTAATGCACTTCTTATGAATCTGGGCTGGATTTCTCCGAATAGTCCGATTCAGTTTTTGTCAGACCCGAATATGGCGAGAATTTCAGTTATTTTTGTCAACATGTGGATTGGTATTCCGGTTTCAATGCTGACTTCGACGGCTATTATTCAAAATCTGTCTCAAGATCAGATTGAAGCTGCCAGAATTGACGGGGCAAATGCCTTTCAGGTCTTTCGCTCAATCACTTTTCCGCAGATTGTTTTTGTCATGACGCCCGCCTTGATTCAGCAATTCATCGGTAATATTAATAATTTTAATGTCATTTACCTCTTGACTAACGGCGGGCCGCTGACGGTTAGCTATTCAAGTGCAACTGGGGGACCGGGTGCGACAGATCTGCTGGTGACCTGGCTCTTCAAGCTGACAATGGGACAGCAGGCGAATTATAATCTGGCCGCAGCTTTAGGTATCATTATCTTTATCATTTCTGCAACGGTATCAATCTTGACTTATCGCCGCACAAATGCATTTAAGGAAGGCTAAAGGAGGTAAGTGAAATGAAATCATATCAACATCAGCGTAAAGTTTCTCAGGTTCTTCGTTATATTCTGCTGACTTTTCTTGCAATTGTATGGATTTTTCCGATTATCTGGATTATTCTAACCAGTTTTTCAGTTAATAATACAGGGTTTGTTACGAGCTTTATTCCCAGACAATGGACAATAAATAATTATGTAGGAATTTTCAATACTTCGCAGTATCCATTTGCGCACTGGCTCGTGAATACTTTCGTCATTGCCGTGATTTGTGCGGTGGTCAATACTTTTATTACGATTATCATGTCTTACGCTTTGTCTCGGCTGAGATTCAGGCTGCGCAAGCCTTTCCTGCAATTTGCACTGGTTCTGGGAATGTTTCCAGGTTTTATGTCAATGATTGCCTTGTATTATATCCTGAAAGCAATTAATTTGACGAATCTGGCAGGATTGACCTTGATTTATATTGGAGGGGCAGGACTTGCATTTTACATTGCCAAAGGCTTCTTTGATACGATTCCCCGCTCAATTGACGAGGCAGCAATTATTGACGGTGCAAATAAATGGCAAGTTTTCACAAAAATAACGCTGCCGCTGGCACGGCCGATTATTGTCTATACCTCACTGACAGCTTTCATGGCGCCTTGGATTGACTTCATTTTCCCAAGCATTATCTTAGGATCAGGTCCATCCTCTCAACGTACGATTGCTTATGGTTTGTCAAATATGATGACTTCAACGCGCGGAGCCGGTACGGCCTATTTCCCGATGTTTGTGGCCGGATGTGTGATTATCGCGATTCCTATTACTGTTCTTTTCATCATCATGCAGAAGTTTTATGTCAACGGTATTACCGCAGGGGCCGATAAAGGCTGATTATTAATTAAAGCGGAGTTTTAATATTCCGCTTTTTCACTGAAAATTTCGCCGGAGTTAATGCAAAAATTCTATTCTATCTTCATCTCTATTCCGCCAAGCTGGCTCAGGAGGACTATCAAATCAGACGCTCTTTCTTGCATCGCAAGGAATACTTTTCTGAAGGCCCTGAAGTCAAAGAACTGCTTCTTGAACTGCTCAAGCCGAAAAAGGGAAGAAAATTTCTGTGGAAGTCGCACCTTACCAGCTGAAAGCGGAATTCACTGATTTTCCAACGGCAGCCGCCGCGGAACCCTCGGGGAGAAAGTCAAGAAATGGATTCTCCCTTATCAAAAGAAAAAAATGCGACCACTAATATAGTTTATCGCATACGAAATGGAGGTGTAAGTGACATATTGTAGTAATGACCTGGCTTGTAGCTCTAAATGTTAGCACAAAAATGATGTCATTATACAAAAAAACAGGGAAGACCGATGAATTACTTTCCTATTTTTGTCTGAGAAATTTATTCAGGAAGAATCAGCTCGGTTAAAGCTGTATTTTTTAATACTGACAACATTGCAGTTTCTGACCTATGTAGGATTTCCACTCCCTTTTCCAGCCATTTTTCAGCTCCTGGGGTTTCAAAATATTTTAAATCAAAATCAGTATGTATTTTGAAAACAGAACCTTCACCCTCAATCGCAACAAAAATATCATAAAGACTGATTTCTGAAGGCTTTTTTCTAATGCTTAATCCTCCTGAAACACCCGTTTTCGATGAAATTAAATCTTTCTTTTTTAGAAGAGAAATAATGTACTTTACCGTTGAGGTCGGAATGTTGAAAGCCTCAGAAATCTTTGGAATAGATAAATATTGTCCTTTTTCTTCTTCTGATTTTGAAGCCACATAAACCATAATCTCCAATCCTTGTGAAAATGCTGCTGAAAATGTCATTTAGTACAACCTCCAATTGATTATTAAATAACTCAAATAACTTATTTTAAATAACTTATTCATTATACCAAATATTTTTGGAAGTGCCTCTAAAACTCACTCAGGTTTTTAAGGCGCTATTTTTTTACAATAAAATGCTTGTCACTTTTTAAAATCCTCCTTCATCCTGTCTCCATAGCTGTTTCCTCTGGTGAACAGCGAAGAGCCGGACAAAGACGTCCTTTTCTACCAACATTCAAAACGGCGGTAGATTAAAGTTCCCTTATTCTTTGTTTGTTCCAATCTAAAACTCTATTTTATCAGACTATTGATTGCGATTGTCCGCACAATGTTATATAATAGATAAAAAGGATAAGGAGGCATCATCATGGCAAAAACCGCAAATCTATATGCAAGGATTGAACCGAACATTAAAGAAAGAGCAGAGGAAATCTTAGAAGTATTAGGCATTCCTGCGTCAAGCGCAATCAACATGTTTTATAAGCAAATCATTTTGCAGCATGGGATTCCCTTTGATGTCAAAATCCCTGCGGATTCAGTTCCAAATGTTGAACGGTTGAGTAAGGAAGCTTTGAACAGTGAGCTTGAAAAAGGTTATGCTCAGATGCTGGAGGGGAAGAGTCAACCAGCTGAAACTGCTTTTTCTGAACTGCGAAAGGACTATCATTTGTGAGCTATGACGTGCGCACCACACCTCAGTCAGAGAAAGACCTACGAGATATTTACGAGTACATAGCTTTCAATCTTCAGGCGCCGCACAATGCTGTCAAGCAAATCAATGCCCTTGAAGAAAAAATTTTATCATTGTCTACCATGCCGGAACGTTTCAGACGCTATTTGGAAGAACCGTGGAAAAGCAGAAACTTGAGAATAATGCCAGTTGGTAACTATCTTGTCTTTTATATCCCTGTTGTTGAATATACGGAAAATGAATCGAATGAAAACGGGTTAGTGACGATACTCCGAGTTATGTACGGCGGACGTGATATACAAAAACAGCTCAGTCAGTTGAGCGATTTTCCGAAAGAAAAATAAAACCGACTTGTGCATCAGACAAGCCGGTTTCCAATATATTTTATAAATGACAATAGGTCAGGAGCGGATTCAGTCCTGCCAGTTCTCCTGATTCTCCTTAAACCGCTTAAGCAAAAGCAGCTCATCCTCCGAAACATAGCCCGTCTGCTGCGCAATCTCAATCAAATGAGAATAATTCGTCAGCGGGATAAGGCGGCGCTGAGTCGCGGTGAAATTCTCCGCCGCGCGAGGCAGCTCATAGCTGAAAATTGCGGCGATGCCGAGCACATCAGCACCTTCGCGTTCAGCCGCGGCAGCGGCTTCAAGCACGGAGCCTCCGGTCGAGATGAGGTCCTCGATAATCACCATTTTCTGCCCCTTGGAAACTTTTCCCTCGACCTGATTGCCTGCGCCGTGGTCCTTGGGCTTGCTGCGGATGTAGGCAAAAGGCAGCGACATTTTGTCGGCGATGATGGCACCGTGAGGAATGCCGGCGGTGGCGGTGCCGGCAATCACTTCAACCTCTGGAAATTCCTGCCGAATCTGCGTGACAAATCCGTCCTCGATGCGCGTGCGGACAGCCGGATAAGCCAAAGTCACACGATTATCCGTATAAATCGGGCTCTTGATGCCTGAAGCCCAGGTAAAAGGCTGGCTGGGGCTCAACGTCACGGCCTTAATGTCAAGTAAATCCCGAGCAATTTGCGTTGCTAAATCTGTCATGTAACTTCCTTTCTTATATGGACAAATAATCTTCTTTTGTATGGAAAACGGGTTATTTTTCGTTCCATTCGTCAAAAATCTGCTTGTAAGCAGAGACTGGGTCTGTAGCCTGTGTAATCGGACGGCCGACGACAATGTAGTCCGCCCCGTTTTGTCTGGCCTGGCCTGGTGTCATGACCCGCTTTTGGTCACCTGCCGCGCTACCTTGCGGGCGAATTCCCGGTGTGAGACAAATGAAATCAGGATTTGTCACGCTTTTGATTTTCTGTGCCTCAAATGCGGAGCAGACTACACCATCAAGTCCGGCGTCAGCAGTGAGCTTGGCGTAATGAAGAACTGATTCTTCCAGGCTTGTCATAATCCCCTGGTCATGCTGCATTTGCGCTTCAGAAGTTGAAGTCAGCTGTGTTACCGCAATCAGCTTGGCATCAGAACCTGCGGCGAGCAGTCCTTCCCGTGCGGCCTGCATCATTTCAAAACCGCCCGCAGCATGAACATTGACCATGTCAACCCCGAGATGTCCCAGCACTTTCATAGCAGACTGGACAGTATTCGGGATATCGTGCAGTTTCAGGTCAAGGAAAATACTGTGCCCTTGTAATTTGATGGTCTCAATCAGCGCAGAACCGCTGTAGAAAAGCTCCATGCCGATTTTGACATATAATCTTTCATCACTTGGAAATTTTCCAAGAAATTGAAAGGCTTCAGCGGCAGTTGGAAAATCCAGGGCAATAATCGGTTTTTCTTCGTACATTCTATCTCCTTCATAAATGAAAACTTAACTGAGTTCAGCACGCCTGAGGCTAGGAAATTAGATAAATCGGAACCTGCCCCGTGGGCAGAACCGCGATTTCCTAAATTTCTACGCCTCATAGCGGGCGTGCTTCACATCTTGCCTTTTCGTGCATTTTGTACCTCGTGTCTAAGTGTTGTTAAATTCTCAATGCCATAGCGGTCCATGACTTCCGGCAGCTGTTCAATAATTTTTGGACATGCGAGCGGCTCAGAGAAGTTGGCTGTTCCCACAGCCACAGCAGAAGCGCCGGCCAGGTACATTTCTATGACGTCCTGTGCTGTCATGACGCCGCCCATGCCGATGACCGGCAGGTCAACCGCTCCTGTCACTTGATAAATCAGCTTCAGAGCTACAGGCTTAATGGCAGGACCAGACAGACCTCCGGTTGTATTTGCCAGCACGGGCTGACGGGTTTTCAGGTCAAAGCGCATGCCCATCAGTGTGTTAATCATCGTGAGCCCATCGGCTCCGGCGGCTTCGACAGCGCGCGCAATTTCGACGATGTCGGTCACGTTCGGAGAGAGTTTGACATAGAGAGGGACTGTGCTTACGGCTTTACAGGCCTTGACTAAATCATAGGCGACTTCAGGGTCTGTCCCAAAAGCCTGACCGCCGTGCTTGACATTTGGACAGGAAATGTTCAGTTCGATAGCCTTGACATTGACTGCATCGCCGATTTTGGCACAAACAGCGACATAGTCCGCTTTCTCGGAACCTGCCACGTTGGCAATAATCGGAAGCTCCGGGAAATGCTCAGACAGCCAGGGCAGTTTTTCGCCCATGACGGCTTCGAGTCCTGGATTCTGCAGGCCGATGGCGTTGAGCATGCCGCTGGGCGTTTCGGCCACACGCGGCGTCGGATTGCCGAAACGAGGCTCGAGTGTCGTTGCTTTAATCATAATGGAGCCGAGCTTGTTCAGGTCGAAATAGCTGGCATATTCCTGGCCGAAGCCAAAGCAGCCTGACGCTGGGATAATCGGATTTTTCAGGTCAAGACCAGGAAGCTGGACAGATAATCTATTTTTGCTCATTAAAATGTCACGTCCTTTCCTAAAAATACGGGTCCGTCTTCGCAGACTTTCAGCGCATGCTGTGCATTATTTTTATCCGGCATGACGCAGGCGTAGCAAGCGCCCATTCCGCAGGCCATGCGGCTTTCCATGGAAATGTAAAGTCTGTCCAGATTCTCAAATTTCTCAGCGACGGCTTTGAGCATCAGAGGGGCGCCGCAGGCATAGACGGCATCCGGATTCAAATTTGGACAATGTGTGTCTAATAATTGTCCGACATGGCCGTGGAAACCATAGGAACCATCGTCTGTTGCGATTTCCAGCGAGACATTTTCAAGCGATTTGAACTTTTCTTCTAAAAACTTGACGCTCTGACTGGCAAAGCCCAGCAGGACAGTGATTTGACAGCCCGTCCGATTTAGAGCCAGAGCCAGCTGATAAAGCGGTGGAACGCCAATGCCGCCGCCGACGATTAAAATCTGCTCGCTGGCTGTGACTTGCGCCGTCGGAAATCCATTGCCCAGCGGCCCCATCACATCCAGCTTTTCACCCGCCGTCATCTGAGACAAAGCCCAAGTACCGGTGGTCTCATCGCCGATTCGATAAATCAGCGTGCAGGTCTGGTTTTCTGCGTCCCACTCAGAGATTGAAATCGGCCGGCGCAGCAGCAGACTGTCATTCGGCACCTTAATGTGCAGAAACTGTCCGGGAACCGTCATGTCGGAGACGATTTCGCCTGTCAGCACAAGCTCAAAGATGTTCTCTGCGATTTCCTGCTGGCTGACAATTGTCATCAGCTCCTGCATTTTCATTTTTTCTGCCATACAATTTCCCCATTCACCATTGTCAGCTGGGTTTCGCCTTTGACCGTCCAGCCCAGGAAAGGCGTGTTTTTCCCTTTGGATTCGAAATCAGCTGCGTCAATGACATAGTCCTGCTCGATATTGAACACCGCCAAATCAGCAGTCTCACCGACTTTTAAGTCACTGCCGGGGATATTGAACAATTTCGCAGGTGCAAAACTCATCCAGTTGACCAGCTGTTCCAGCGTAAAAATGCCTTTTTCGACAAAATTTGTGTATATGAGTGAAAATGCTGTTTCACTGCCGACAATCCCAAAGGCACCATCAATAAAACTGCCGTTTTTCTCATCCGCCGCGTGCGGCGCGTGGTCCGTAGCAATCAGGTCAATCGTGCCGTCCAGCAAACCTTCAATCAGCGCCTTCTGGTCATCGCGTCCAGGTAATGGCGGATTCATTTTGTACATCGCGTCATCAAACGGGATATCTTCATCACACAGAAGCAGATGATGCGGCGCAACCTCGGCCGTCACGTGAATCCCAGTTCTCTTAGCCTCGCGAATAATCCGGATTGACGACTTCGACGACACATGGCAGACATGGTAGTGCACACCGGTCGCTTCAGCCAGCATCAAGTCTCTGGCCAGCTGCGCGGACTCCGTCACAGAAGGCATTCCCGGAATTCCGAGCTCGCGTGAGCGCTTGCCCTCATGCATGACACCGCCGTTCATCAGACTCTGGTCTTCAACATGGGCCGCGATAGCCTTATTGGCGGCTTTAGCCGCCTGCATCGACTGGTACATGCAGTTCGCGGACTGGACGCCCGAACCGTCATTGGAGAATCCGAAGGCGCCAGCGTCAGCGATTCCAGCGAAATCAACCAGTTCCTCGCTCGTCCGCTCCCTCGTAATCGACGCATATTGCAGAACATTGACCACCGCCTCCCGGGCATTGAGCCTCAGCTGTTCCGCGACTTTTTCGGGCGTATCCGGCACAGGCTCGAGATTCGGCATCGCGCAGACCGTCGTGAAACCGCCGTGTGCCGCCGCCAGCGTGCCTGTCTTAATGGTCTCTTTGTAATCAAAGCCTGACTGGCGAAGATGGACGTGAATATCAATCAGCCCTGGCAGAATCAGCTGTCCGCGCAAATCCAGCGTCTCGTCAGCTTGGAGCTCCGCCGCTTCAATATTTGAAGCGATAGCAGCGATTTTCCCCTGCTCAATCAGGACATCCGCCGTTTTCAGCACATTGCCGTGGTCAAGAATTTTTCCGTTTTTCAGTAAAATTTTCATGATAAAACCGACTCCAAAATCGCCATGCGGGCGTAGACGCCGTTTGCCATCTGCTTGACAATCCGTGACTGCGGCGCTTCCACCAGGGCATCCGCCAGCTCAACATCACGGTTGACCGGTGCCGGGTGCATGATAATGGCGTTTTTCTTCATGCGTTCCGCGCGGGCCAGCGTCAGGCCGTACTGCTCATGGTACTCTTCCTTAGAGAAGCTGCTGTTGTCCTCTGACGTCATACGCTCGTGCTGGACACGGAGCAGCATCATCACATCAACTGTCTCAACCAGCTCGTCAATCGGCTTCCAGCTGCCGTACTGGTCAAAGTCAGGATTGTACCATTTTTCAGGTCCTGAGAAAAAGACCCGCGCGCCCAGCTTAGACAGCATCTGTGCATTCGAGCGCGCCACACGCGAATGGGCAATATCACCAGCAATCCCAATCTGCAGATTAGAGAAATCGCCGAATTCCTCCTGAATGGTCATCAAGTCCAAAAGACATTGACTCGGATGTTGTCCAGAACCGTCACCGCCATTGACAATCGCACAGTGAATATTCTCAGACTCAATCAGCTCTTCATAGTAGTTGGCAACACCGGAGCGAATCACACAAACTTCGACGCCCAGTGCATCCAGCGTCAAAATCGTATCGTACAAAGTCTCGCCTTTTGACACAGAAGACTCCTGGACATTGAACTCGACAACGTCCAGACCCATTTTACGCTCGGCAATGTGGAAGGAATTGTGCGTCCGGGTTGAGTTCTCGAAGAACAGGTTGGCCGCGAAAGTCTGTTTTTCGGGGGATTTCCAGCCGGCTGTGCCTTTTTTGAAATCTCGGGCATGCCGCAGCAGTTCAAGCAGTTCGTCATTTGATAAGTCTTCAACAGAAACGAAATGTTTACGATTTTTAGTCATTAGTATATCTCCTTACAAGTTACAAGCTCAAAAAACGGGAAGAATCAGTCTGCCCGTTCAATAGTAATATTATCAGCACCGTCAAATTCACGGACAGAAACAGAAACTTCCTCATCCGCTGAAGTTGGAATATTTTTACCGACATAATCCGCGCGAATCGGCAGTTCACGGTGGCCGCGGTCAACAAGCACCGCCAGCTGAACACGCGAAGGCCGGCCTAACGCAATCAAACCCTCAATCGCAGCGCGAATTGTACGCCCTGTATATAAAACATCATCCACCAGAATGACATCTTTTCCCTTAATGTCAATCGCAATCTCAGTCGTATTGTCAGAATATTTCTCATCATCACGGAAAGGACGCGTATCCAGGTCGCCAATCGGAAGACTGATATTCTCGAAATTCTGTATTTTCTCACGAATTCTGCGGGCAATAAAAACACCGCGTGTCTTAATTCCGATGAGCACAAGCTGGTCAAGCCGTTTATTCTGCTCAATAATCTCGTAAGTGAGACGCGTGATGGCACGGTCCATGGCCTCTTCGTTGAATAGTTCTTTTTTAGACATATCCCTCTCCTTTGGCTGAATTTCAGTCATACGATATTTTATAACCAGAAAAAATCCCCAACCGAAAAGAGATTGAGGAACATTAATTATCATCATATTCACTTCCATCTCTGCCTCTCGGACAAATTTAATGGTTGAGTTATTTTAGCATTTTGGGACGGGATTTGCAAGGGATTTGCAGGTAGGTATCACTTCAGATTTGTTCGCTCAAGCGCACGGCCATTTGCCGAAAAATAATGATATAATTGAAAAGTCCAATAGGATTTGCCAACTGAAAAAATCATAATTTATACAAACTGAAGAAAGGCTTCTTTAAGATAGCATGCTAAAAGAAAAAATCAACCTCCGCGATTTAGGCGGCCTCAAAACAAGTGATGGAAAGACGGTGCAGTCCCGCCGTTTACTAAGGGCGGCCGAGCTTTCGAGCCTGAATGAAAGTGAGCAGAGCATCCTGACTGACCAGTACAAGCTGAAAGTCGTGGTTGATTTTAGAACGCATCGTGAAATGAAGAAGCATCCGGACCCGCAAATCATCGGCGTGACGGAAGTAAAAGCCCCTGTCATGGACGATGATTCTTCGGCAACAAGTGTGGAAGAATTTGCGGCGGCGCAGTCTGAGGACTATCTGATTGCGGCATACAAAGGCTTCGTGACTGACGATTTCTCTAGAAAAGCTTACACAGAGTTCTTCAAGGTTCTGCTGAATAATCAGGAGGGCGCGACCCTTTGGCACTGTGCGGTCGGAAAAGACCGTACCGGTTTCGGCGCGGCGCTGATTCTGTCTGCGCTTGGCGTTCCTGAAACAACTATCATGGAGGACTATCTCCTCACCAATGTGTATCGTCAAAAAGAGAACCAGTCCATGTTTCAGCGCATTGCCGAAACTGGGGACGAAAAGCAGCTTGATGTGATGAAGGCACTGATGGAGGCGCGTGAGGTCTATCTTGATACGGCTTTCAGCCAAATCGGCCAGGATTTCGGAAGTGTGGATGGCTACTTGAAAGAGGGACTGAGCCTGACGAAAGATGACTTGGTGCAGCTTAAGCACATGTATCTTTATTGAAAAATTAGAAATGGAAGAAAATAGACAAAAATGGCACAGATGTACTTCCGCTACGGAACAATGAACTCCGGCAAATCCATTGATATATTGAAAGTCACGCATAACTATGAAGAAGAGGGGAAGCCCGTTCTGCTCATGACTTCCAGCCTGGATACGCGCGAGGGCACAGGCGTGGTGGCTTCGCGCATCGGTATTTCGCACGACGCAGTAGCGATTGACGAAACGTTCAAAGTCTTCGAATTTGTCTCAAATCTCTCTGAAAAGCCCAGCTGTATCTTGATTGATGAAGCTCAGTTTTTGAACAAGCAGAACATTTATGATTTTGCGCGCGTGGTGGATGAGCTCAACATTCCTGTCATGGCTTACGGCCTGAAGAATGACTTCCGCAATGAGCTCTTTGAGGGCTCAAAGTACTTGCTGCTCTTGGCTGACAAGATTGAAGAGGTCAAGACCATTTGCTGGTACTGCGAGAAAAAAGCAACCATGGTGCTGCGCCTGCTTGACGGAAAACCCGTTTTTGAAGGGGCGCAGGTACAAATCGGCGGCAACGAATCTTATATCCCCGTGTGCCGTCGCCATTATATGAATCCGAAAATATGAACAAAAAATATAATTTTGTCGCGAAAATTCAAGCCTCTGAGATTGGCAAGGGCGGTGCCTATGTCGTTTTTCCCTACGATGTCCGTGAAGAGTTCGGGAAAGGCCGTGTCAAGGTGCATGCAACCTTTGACGGAGAGCCGTATGACGGCTCCATTGTCAACATGGGCCTGGAGAATCCGGACGGCTCGGTTTGTTATATCCTCGGGATTTTGAAGGCGATTCGTGAGAAAATAGGTAAATCAGTCGGTGACGAGGTCAGCGTGACTGTGGTAGAAGTGGACAAAAAGGAAATAAATGTTTAATCAATTAGAAAGTATATTAGGACGCTACGAAGAACTCGCCGAGCTGCTCAGCGACCCAGAAGTCGTCGCGGATACCAGGCGCTTCATGGCACTCTCGCGCGAAGAAGCTACTCTGCGTGACACAGTAGCAGCCTACAAAAAATACAAGGAAAACGAGCAGACAATTGTCGATGCCCAGGAAATGCTCAGCGACCCGGAACTCGGCGACCTGGCCAAAGAAGAGCTGGCCGAAGCCAAGCTTGAGAAAGAGCGGCTGGAAGAAGAAATCAAGGTCCTGCTCCTTCCCAAAGACCCCAACGACGACAAAAACATCTTCCTGGAAATCCGCGGCGCAGCAGGCGGTGACGAGGCAGCGCTCTTTGCAGGCGACCTGCTCAACATGTACCAGCACTACGCCGACTCGCAGGGCTGGAAGTTCGAAATCATGTCGGCCTCCATGTCCGGCATCGGCGGCTTCAAAGAAGTCGTCGCCCAAGTTTCGGGGACAAATGTTTACTCCAAGCTGAAATTCGAATCCGGCGCGCACCGCGTGCAGCGAGTACCCGTCACAGAATCGCAGGGACGCGTGCACACCTCAACCGCCACAGTTCTCGTCATGCCAGAAATCGAAGAATTTGACTACCAGATAGACCCCAAAGATCTTCGCGTCGACATCTACCACGCAAGCGGAGCCGGCGGCCAGAACGTGAATAAGGTCGCCACAGCCGTGCGAATGGTGCACATCCCCACCGGTCTCAAAGTCGAAATGCAGGAAGAACGTACCCAGCAGAAAAATCGTGACAAGGCCATCAAAGTCATTACCGCGCGCGTCTTTGACTACTACCAGCAGATTGAGCGCGACAAGCAAGATGCCGAGCGAAAGTCAACCATCGGCACCGGCGACCGCTCCGAGCGCATCCGAACCTACAACTACCCGCAGAACCGCGTGACCGACCACCGTATCGGCCTGACCATCCAGAAACTGGACAGAATCATCGCAGGTGACCTGGGAGAAATCATTGATGCGCTGATTGTGGCCGACCAGGCCGAGAAACTGGCGAAGTTGTCATCAAATCAATAAACAGCATTGAAAAAGAGTATTTATCTGACAAATATTCGACACCTGCCCATTTTATCTGTCTTCAAGACGGATTTAAAGTCGTAATGTGCTAAAATAAATACAGCAATGAAATCCCAAGCTAAATTCCTCCTCGCCGTAGCCATGTTTGCCTCGGCCGCCAGCAGCGTCGCTGCTACATTCATCAATGTCTTTTTAATGCGTTCCACGCATAACAGCATTGATTTAGTCGTTTGGCAGAATATCATGAATTATTTGATACTGCTTATCGCCTTTGTCAGCGGGACTTTTATCCTGGGAAAGCTTTCTATCACGCGGATTTTTCAGCTGGGAATCTTTGCAAGCATTCTTTACTATTTGATTATTCTGCTGATGAGAAATCACTTGCAGCCTTTTATCATACCGCTGGGCATCTTTTCCGGACTCGGCAACGGCCTTTACTGGTTCTCGCTGAATCTGCTGATTGGAAATCTGGTGGACAGCGACAGCCGGCCGAAATTCTTTTCCTATCAGCAGATGATGGGCTTTGCCTTCGGCATCATTGTGCCGGCATTTTCGGGCTGGCTGATTGTGAAAATGCCCGGGCTGACCGGCTACTATCTTCTGTTCGCTGCGTCGATTGTACTGTCGCTCGCAGCCATTGCGCTCATTTTCAGGCTGCATGGATTCAAGACAGAGCGTCAAATGAATGTCTTTGGTATTCTCCGTTTACGCGGGAATCATTTCTGGAATGCCAATATTATGCTGAACATTTCCATGGGATTTAAAGGAGCGCTTAACACGCTGGTGTTCGTGCTTTTCGCCTATCTCCTGTTCAGCAGTGAGAAGACGATTGGAGACTTGACCTCGCTTCAGGCCGCTTTGAGTGTGGTCAGTGCCTTGACTTTCGCCAAACTTTTTAACCGGAAGTACACGCGCGCCATGTATTTTCTGACAGCTTGTCTAAGTTTTCTAGCATTTATGCTGCTGGCAATTTTCGCCAGTCCAGCGATGATGATTCTGGCTTTCGTCATTTTCGGCATCATCCAAAGCTGGGGCAGCGCCATCGCCAACTCTATGAACTACCAGTTTTCCGACTTCGGCGGCGCAGGCTTCACACAAGGCGAGTACATCGTTGCTTCCGAGTTTCCCATGGCCATAGGCCGAATTGGCGGACTGATTCTGGTGCTGATTTTAACCCAGCTTACAAGCTCGATTGAGCTGGTATATCGTCTGGTCTTTGCAGCAATTGGCCTTATGTGGCTGCTTGAGTTCTTTGTGATTGACCGCGGCGTGGGCTGGCGCAGTACAGAATTTGAGCACTTAGTATAAAGATTTTTCAGTAAAAAAATTATAGAAAGAACGTAAGTATATGTGGGTATTACACTGGATAGGAAGTCCTCAGGTCGAGCTGGTTAATAACGGCTCAGATTCACTGCAAATCGAAAAAATCTATCGAAAACGTCACAAAATGAGCAAATTGCAATGGCTGGAATTCATGCAAACTGAATTGACGCCTGAGAAATATGCTGAGATAACAGAAATCAAAGACCGCGTGAAACTGCAAGGCCGGCCTTATCACCCGGAGCTTGACGAAGAATACTGGAAATCCCGCGGATATTAACAGCGTTTTCATCGCTGTTTTTGCTATAATTAAGGAAATAGGAGAAGTAAATATGAATTGGGAAGAATTTGACGAAAAATACGGTTATTCTGGTGCTTTGGGGGCAATTTTCAGCCTCGAGCGGACGATTTTTCGCGTCTGGGCACCGGCCTGCAGTGAAACAGGTGTGGCCAAAGTAGAACTTATCAGTTATGGCAGAAACTGGTCTCCAGAGGCGGAGCCTAAGGAAATTTTCCAGATGGAGCAGGGAAGGCGTGAGTCAGCCGATAATCACGCCAGGAATACGATTGGGCTCTGGGAGCTGAGGCTGGAAGGCAATCAGTTCGGCCTGGTTTATACTTACCGGGTGACTTATGAGGACGGACACTGGGCTGAGACGCAGGACCCTTATTCGATTGCGGTGATTGTTAATGGCAGGCGCAGCGTGGTGGTGCAGATTGGCGAAGCGGATTTCGGCGAGAATTTGGAAAAAGCCGACTGGCGTTTGAGAACCCCGACGGAGGCGATGATTGAAGAAATTCATGTGCGCGACTTCAGCATATCTGCGACCTCCGGCGTTTCTGAGAAATGGCGCGGAAAATTTCTCGGACTGATTGAAGATGACACAGTGAACGAACACGGCGATAAAACGTGTTTTAGTCATTTGAGATCGTTCTGGGGCTTCAATACAATTCAGCTGATGCCGGTGTTTGACTTTGCCTCAGTTGACGAAACGCGCAATGACGGCTATAACTGGGGCTATGACCCGATGAACTACAATGCGCCTGAGGGCTCTTATGCAACAGACCCCTATGACCCGCTCTGCCGTATCAATGAGCTGAAGGCAGTCATTAAAAGAATGCATCGGGCAGATATTAATGTGGTAATGGACGTAGTGTACAATCATGTTTATGACCGTGAAGCATCCAGCTTTGAAAAATTGGTGCCAGGCTACTATTTCCGTAAATCGACCGCGACAGGCTGCGGCAATGATACTGCCAGCGAGCGGGAAATGTTCTCCAAGTTTATTGTCGATTCAGTGACCTTTTGGGCAAAGACTTACGGCATTGACGGTTTCCGCTTTGATTTGATGGGCTGTCTGGATGTTGACACAATGAATGCCGTGCGTGCAGCGCTTGATGAACTTGACCCGCGAATCCTGGTTTACGGCGAGGGCTGGGACATGCCGACGGCCTTGCCGAATCCAAAAAAAGCCAACCAGAAAAATTTGAACAAGATGCTGCGGATTGGCGCCTTTAATGATGCCATCCGCAACGCCATCAAGGGCACAGAGTTTGAAAAAGTTGAGCCTGGTTTCGTTGACGGCCTGGAAATGCGTGATGATTTAGCAGATTCAGCAGAATCAGCAGAAGAAGAGAAACCGCTGGAAACGCGCATGATTGCGGCCATGAAAGGCAGCAAAGCAAGCTTTCACGGCTTGAAAACGCCTGGTCAGATGATTAATTACGTTGAGGCGCATGATAATCTGAATCTGAACGACCAGCTCTGGAAAAATCATCCCAAAGACAGCGCCGAAGAGCATACTCTACGTGTTGAAATTGCTACAGCACTGAACCTGCTGGCTTTCGGCATCCCATTCATGCAAATCGGCCAGGAATTTGAGCGCTCCAAACTCGTAAATGATGACTGGGCAGCGGCCGAGAATTCATATAATGCTGGTGATGCAGTCAATGCAATCAACTGGAACCTCGTGACCGAGCACAAAAACACAGTTAAATTTGTAGAACGGGCTCTTGCTGCAAGGAGATTCGCGGATATTCTTCGTTCAGATAATTTCACTGAAATCAGCAAGACAATGAAAGTTAAATATGCAAAGCCGAATTCTGGAATTCTGGTCTACTCAGTGGGAACACGGCATGCGAAATACTCAATTGCTGTGAATATTTCGGGCCGGCCGATAACGGTGAAGGGCTATTTATGGACAGAGCTGACAAATTCGAGAATTAAAATGCCATACCTTGAGTGGGACGATAAGGAACTTTCAGACTTGTCCATTTCCGTCTTTAAAGGTGGAGTGACCCATGTTCTGGATTGAAGCCGTCCGAGAACTCTCAGAGAAGCTGGATGAGCCTTTTGCGCTGGAGTTTGTCTGGCGGAACCTGCATGAACTCAATAAACTGGCCTGGCTGAATCTGATGCGTCAGAACATATCTTCAGAGGAGCTGTCAGCTCTAACAGCGATTGCCGAACGTCTGGCGCTGCATGAACCGCCGCAGTACATCGTAGGCTGGGCCGAATTCTGTGATTTGAGATTCAAGGTGGACTCGCGCGTGCTCATTCCACGGCCGGAAACGCAAGAGCTGGTAGAATTGATTCTAAAAGAGAACTCTGAAAAGAACTTGCGTCTTCTGGATATTGGCACGGGTTCAGCAGCGATTGCAGTTTCGCTGGCCAAGCGTCGCACGGGCTGGAAAATTTCTGCTTCGGATATTTCAGCTGAAGCGCTGGACGTTGCGTATGAAAATGTCCAGAAAAATGAAACGACAGTTGAGCTTGTTTTGTCCGATTTGCTAGAAAATATTCCGGACAAATTTGATATTATCGTCTCAAATCCACCCTACATCTCGAGAAAAGACCGCTCAGAAGTGGATATTTCAGTCTTGCAGAATGAGCCCGAAAATGCGCTCTTTGCCGAAAATGACGGCCTGGCAATTTATGAAAAACTCGCGCAGCAGCTGCCGTCAGCTCTGGCAGAGAACGGAAAAATTTACCTGGAAATCGGCTATAAACAGGGAAAAACGGTCAAATCCCTGTTTGAATCGGCTTTTCCAGAAAAAATGGTCACGGTGCACAAAGACTTTGCCGGAAAAGACCGAATGGTAAGTGTGAAATGAAAATGGACAAAAAGAAAGAAGCTGTAGAACTTCTAAAAGCCGGCGAGCTCGTAATTCTGCCGACAGAAACAGTTTACGGGATATTTGCTGACGCGCTGAATCAGACAGCTGTCGAGAAACTCTATGCAGCCAAAGGCCGGCCTTCAGAGAAGGCTCTGAACCTGAACGTGCCGGACTTCGCGGCGATTCTAAAGTTTTCAGAAAATCAGCCCGAATACCTGAAAAAACTGGTCGAAGCATTTCTGCCGGGTCCTTTGACAATTATCCTAGAAGCGTCCGGAAATGTGCCTGACTGGATACATAGCGGCAAGTCAACCGTCGGCTTTCGCATGCCGTCCATCGCTCTAACAATGTCTATCATCCGTGAAACAGGCGTTTTAGTGGGTCCAAGCGCCAATCTGACTGGTGAAGTCAGCCCGGTAAGATTTGAGGACCTCAGCCCGGAAATTCTTTCACAAGCAAGCTTAGCGCTCAAAGACGACAGCATCTCCGGACTCGACACAACGATTCTGGACTTGAGCGCTAAACCTGTCCAGATTCTCCGCCAAGGCGCAATCACTCGTGAAGAACTGCAGCGAAAAGTTCCAGAACTCGGAGAAATACAGTAAAAGCTTTGACCATTTTCTTAGGAAGTTGAACCGGACTATGTTAAAATAGTCCAAATACACTATTTGCGAGCAGGAGGCATTGACATGACATTTGAAAAACACAAATTTGAAGATTTTGACCCGGAGCTCTGGTCAGCCGTTCACGCTGAAGAAGAGCGCCAGCAGCACAACATCGAGCTGATTGCCTCAGAAAACATCGTCTCAGAGGCCGTACTGGCAGCCCAGGGCTCTGTTCTGACGAATAAATACGCCGAAGGCTATCCAGGCCGCCGCTATTATGGCGGAACTGAAGATGTCGACATCGCTGAAAATTTGGCCATTGAGCGTGCCAAACAGCTTTTCGGCGCAAAATTTGCCAATGTCCAGCCGCATTCAGGCTCCCAGGCCAACATGGCCGCCTACCGCGCCCTGATTAAACCAGGCGACACAGTACTCGGCATGGACCTCAACGCCGGCGGACACCTGACACACGGCTCAAACGTGAATTTTTCAGGGAAAACCTACAATTTCGTGAGTTACGGACTAAATCCTGAGACAGAGCTGCTGGATTATGATGAGATTCTGAAAATTGCGCGTGAAGCGAAGCCTGCACTGATTGTAGCTGGCGCATCCGCTTACCCTCGAACGATTGATTTTGCCAAATTCCGTGAAATTGCTGACGAAGTCGGCAGCCTGCTGATGGTGGACATGGCGCACATTGCAGGGCTGGTGGCTGTCGGCCTGCATCCTTCGCCCATTCCTTATGCCGATGTCACGACAACAACGACGCACAAAACCTTACGCGGCCCGCGCGGCGGCATGATTTTGAGCAATAATCCGGAAATCGCCAAGAAAATCGATTTTGCAGTCTTTCCAGGAATCCAGGGAGGTCCTCTGATGCACGTGATTGCTGCCAAAGCAGTTGCTTTCAAAGAAGCCCTGGCGCCCACTTTCAAGACTTACCAGGAGCAGGTGCTGAAAAACACAGCCGCGATGGCGGATGAGTTCATCCAGGCCGATCTGCACGTCATCACAGGCGGGACAGACAATCATCTGCTGAACATGTCTGTTCTAGAGCTCGGAGTTAACGGCCTTGAAGCCCAGAACCTGCTGGACAGCGTGCACATTACGCTGAACAAGGAAATGCTGCCGAATGATGAACTCACACCGAACATCACATCCGGTGTACGCATCGGCGCAGCCGCCATCAGCAGCCGCGGCATGAAAGAAAAAGAAAGCCGTGAAATTGCCGAGCTGCTGATTCGAGCGCTGAAAAATCACGAGAATCCTGCAGAACTTGATAAAATAAGGACAGAAGTGCTGGCATTGACTGAAAAATTCCCGATTTATTGATAAAACAGTTTGAATTTCAGCAGAATTTTGTTAAAATAAATGAACCTCTAAGTGCAAAAATAATTCTAGTTGCTGGTGATGAATGTTAAAAAAAATAATAGCTTTACTTGCTGTGGTTGTGTTCGCTGCGGCCGGTATTTATGCGTATCGGACACACAAAGCAGTCAAAAACGTAGAAACTTACCGAAGTGTTGTAGAATCTGTTCTGAAAGAAGACAAGCTGCCCAGCTCCGATGAAGAGCTGGTTCTGGCCATTATTTACCAGGAGACAAAAGGCGGCGAAATTGATGTGATGCAGTCCTCCGAATCCGTGACCGGTACGACCAACACGACTTCCGACACACACGCTTCCATCAGAAACGGCGTTTCACATCTGGCCGAGATGCTGGCCTACGCTTCTGAAAAAGACACAGACGTCTGGACAGGCGTGCAAGCCTATAATTTCGGGAAAGCCTATGTCGACTACATTGCAAAGAACGGCAGCAAAAACACGCTGCTTCTGGCCGACAAATACTCGAAGACCGTAGTAGCGCCGAGCCTGGGAAATGCAAACGGGGAAACCTACCGTCATCTGACCTGGGACGCCCTTACCTACAACGGCGGCAAGCTCTATGTCGACGGCGGAAATTTTTTCTACGCGCAAGAAGTCAAGAAAAAAATGGATTTGATTCGCTGGTTTAACTGGTGAGCATAGCAAAATTAAAAAGATGCTGGCACATTTTGGCCAACATCTTTTTTAGTGACTAATCGAAAAATCTGTAAAATCCGGGAAACTCGCAGGCTGAACATCCATATAATTCACACGAATCCAGCGATTCCCCTCGCGCAGCCGTTTCTGGAAATTATACATCGTCTGCATATCGGCCTGAGCCAGAATCCCCACAGTACCATCGTCATTGTTCCAGACCTTACCCTTAACACCCAGCTCCTTCGCCAGCATCAGCGTGCGGTAACGAAAACCGACCCCTTGAACATTGCCGCTGATAATAATTTCAACTTTCTGCATCACCAGATACCTCCTAAACCTACGGATTTTGCTATAATACTCTCATGGACAACTCTATTATAACATCTCGCGACAATACGCGCATCAAAGAAACGCGCAAACTCCTGCAGAAAAAGCATCGTGACCGAGCAGGCAGCTACCTGATAGAGGGCTTTCATCTCCTAGAAGAGGCCGTCAAATCAGGCGCAGAAATCCGTCAGCTTTTTGTTGAGGAAAATAAGCAGAACAAAGTGCGCGGCCTGTTGGACCATGCAAGCACATCGCTTGTAACATCAGACGTATTAAAAAGCATATCCGACACCGAGAATCCGCAAGGCGTAATAGCTGAAGTCACAAAATCGGATAAATCGTCCATAAATTACGAAGGAAAAATACTAATACTGGAAAATGTCCAGGACCCTGGAAATGTCGGCACACTCATTCGCACAGCTGATGCCGCAGGCTTTGACGGCATCATTTGTGTCGGTGAAACAGCCGATACATACAGCCCGAAAGTCTTACGCTCCGCTCAAGGCAGCACTTTCCACATACCAGTCACAATCGGCTCGGACGAAATTTACGACCATGTCCAGAATCTGCTGGTCAGCACACTATCGAAAGATTCAGTCGATTATCGCACAGTAAAACTGAAACATTTTGCGCTAGTATTGGGCAATGAAGGCGCAGGTGTCTCAAAACACGCAATTGAATCAGCCAAGCAGCTGATTCACATCCCCATGCCGGGACAAGCAGAATCGCTCAACGTCGCAGTAGCCGGCGGGATTCTGATGTTTGGACTTTAATATTTTAAAGAAGTGAAGGAGAGGAATCAGTTATGAATATAAAAATTATACTAGCAGAGCATGAAGTTTTTGAAACAGAGCGCCTGATTTTGCGCAAAGTGGAACTGGCAGATGCCGAAGACATGTTCGAATACGGGCAGGACGAAGAAACCACAGAATATGTCTTTCCAAGGAAAAAAAGCCTTGAAGACACCAAAGAAGGTATTGTAGATTATTTTATTCCGAAACGCCTGGAAACCTGGGCCATTGTCGAAAAAACAAGCGGAAAAATGCTGGGAACCATTGACCTGCGTGTCCAAAATGACCAGGGAGATTTCGGCTGGGTTCTCAACCGGAAATTCTGGGGACGCGGCTATGCGCCTGAAGCCGCCGCTTGCCTGCGCGATTTTGCATTTAATGAACTTAAGTTATCTGTGCTGACTGCCACATGTGACAGTGAAAATTCTCGTTCGAGCCATGTCATGAAAAAGCTCGGCATGAAGAAATTAGGACAGACCTGGATATACCGGGAGAAATTAGGACGCTCAACCCCGCATGATTATTGTGCGCTGACCCGTGAGGAGTTTTTAGACGATAAAGCACATGATTAGTATTTCATGACAAGTCAGCTGAAATCTGCTATAATAGTCAAAGATAGTCAAAGTCAAGAGGCAGGAGGCAGGAGGTAAGTAGAACATGGAAAACACATCAGATTTGATTGAGGCCTATCTGAAGAAGCTGTTAGCTGAGGCCAGGGAAATTGAAATCAAGCGTTCGGAAATCGCTGAGCGTTTTTCAGTTGTGCCTTCGCAGATTAATTATGTGATTAAAACACGCTTTAATTCAACTCAGGGCTTTGATGTGGAGTCAAAGCGCGGCGGCGGCGGATATATCAAGATTGTCAAGTTCCAGTATTCAAATAAGCATGAGCTTTTGTCCAATCTTTATGAGCGTCTGCCGGAGAATCTGACAGCGCACGATATTAGCGAAGTTCTGCAGCTGCTCTTTGATGAAGGAATCTTGACTGAGCGTGAGGGAAATCTGCTTTTGCCGATTTTGACCAGTGATGAGATTTCTGGTGCTGCCAGAGGACGTCTGCTGCATCAGGTGCTTGAAAAATTAGACAGGATTAATTAATTTAATGTTATTTGACAAAAATGATTATACGCCGGCGGCGCAAAAAGTGCTGCGGCGGGCAATTGATATTGCTTATCAGTATGCTTATCAGTTTGTAGGCTCTGAACATATTCTGGCGGCACTTTGTGAAGTTTCAGATACGCTGGTTGACGGCTATCTGCTGGACCGCGGCGTGACTTACGATTTGGTGGTAGACGAGATTTCGGCTTTATCAAGTAAAAATGTTTTTAATAAAAGCGATATGGAATTTAGCCCGCGGGTGAAGCATATGCTGACAACCGCAAAGATTCTGGCTGAAGAAAACCAGATGGATAAGGTGGGAACTGAGTTTATCCTGCTTTCGATTTTGGGCGAGGATAATTCCTTTGCACTGACAATTCTAGATGAGCTGGATGTGGACATGCGTGAGCTTTTTAAGGCCGTGACTAAAGATAATAATCTTCATCTGCCCAAAGCGAACCAGCAGCAGAGCAAGATGGTCGTGCCGATGTCTCAGCGCCGCCGCATCAATACGGTGGATAAAAACTCGAAGACGCCGACGCTTGACAGTGTTTCGACAAACATGACAGCGGACGCGGCAGCAGGAAAATTCGACCCGACAATCGGACGTGATGCTGAAATCGAGCGTCTAATCCATGTTTTGAGCCGCCGCAGCAAGAATAATCCTGTTCTGGTCGGTGAGCCGGGTGTCGGAAAGACAGCCATTGTTGAGGGACTTGCGAGCCGCATTGCTGCTGGTCAGGTTCCGAAAAATCTGCAGGATGTGCGCCTGGTGGCCTTGTCCATGGCAAATGTCGTCGCTGGGACTTCCCTTCGCGGAGAATTTGAAGACCGTATGGTGGCAATTGTTGATGAAGTTTCAAAAGACCCGAACACGATTTTGTTCATTGATGAGCTGCATACGATTATCGGCGCTGGAGGCGGCAATGACTCCGTCAGCGACGCGTCCAATATCTTGAAGCCGGCACTGGCGCGCGGTGATTTTCAGCTGATTGGCGCCACCACTTTCAAAGAATACCAGAAATACATTGAAAAAGACGAGGCGCTGGAACGCCGTCTGGCGCGGATAGTAGTAGAAGAGCCGACGCCTGAAGCATCTGTAGAGATTCTCAAAGGCCTGCGCTGGAAATTTGAAGACTTCCACAATGTCAAGATTCCCGATGAAGTGCTGGAGAAGACAGTTGAGCTGAGCATCCGCTACATGACGAACCGCAAGCTGCCTGACAAGGCAATTGACTTACTGGACGAGGCCTGCGCCCGTGTCAAAGTTCAGGAAAAAACGACCGTCAGCAAGAGCCTTGAACTTGAAAAACAGTTGTTTGACCTGCAGGAGAAGCTCCCGACAGCAGTCGAGGCAATGGACTTCAAGAAAGCCAAGGCGATTAACAAAGAAATGGACCAGCTGAATCAGAAGCTGAATCGCAGTGAAACAGCAGCTGCATCTTCATCTGCACAAGAAGTGACATTGAACGACCTTTATTCAGTTCTGTCAAAATTGACAGGCGTGCCGGTTCAGCAAATGACCAAGTCGGAAACAGACAGGCTGCTGCATCTGGAGCGTGAGCTGCACAAGCGCGTGATAGGCCAGGAAGAAGCAATTTCGGCGGTTTCGCGGGCCATTCGGCGGAGCCGCTCGGGTATCTCTGACGGCAAGCGGCCGACGGGCAGCTTCATGTTCTTAGGTCCGACAGGCGTAGGAAAGACAGAGCTGGCCAAAGCGCTGGCAGATTCAGTCTTCGGCTCAGAAGACGCCCTGATTCGCGTCGACATGAGCGAGTACATGGAAAAATTCTCGACCAGCCGCCTGATTGGCGCGCCACCAGGCTACGTCGGCTACGAGGAGGGCGGACAGCTGACAGAGCGCGTGCGCAACAAGCCCTACAGCGTCGTGCTGCTGGACGAGGTCGAGAAAGCGCATCCTGACGTTTTCAACATTCTCCTGCAGATTCTAGATGACGGTTTTGTGACGGATACAAAAGGCCGCAAGGTAGATTTCCGTAACACGATTATCATCATGACGAGCAATTTGGGCGCAACTGCCTTGCGGGATGATAAAACAGTCGGTTTCGGCGCAAAAGACTGGTCGCAGGACTATGAGGCGATGAAGAAACGCATTCTGGAAGAGCTTAAACAGCAGTATCGTCCAGAGTTCCTTAACCGCATTGATGAAATGATTGTTTTCAAAAACCTCACTCAAGACGAAATGCAGCAGATTGTTCGTTTGCTGCTCAAGCCATTGACTGAGCGCCTGGCCGCTCAAGGCATCACCCTGAAATTCCGCTCGACCGCAGTCAAGCTGATTTGCCAAAAAGGCTTTGACCCAGAATACGGCGCTAGACCCCTGCGCAAAGCCATTGAGCGAGAAGTTGAGGATGAACTGGCTCAACTCATTCTGCAAGGACAGCTCACAATTGGCAGCAGCGCCGTCGTTGGAGTTGAGAAGGACAAACTCAAATTTGTGCTCTCATAAATTGCGATTTTTCACAATTTTGTATAATTTTGTTTTGTGCAAAAGGCCAAAATTTGTTATAATTAAGGTAAGCCAAAAATTAGAAAGAGGTTTCTTATGATTAAATTCAATATCCGTGGCGAAAACATCGAAGTCACAGACGCTCTCCGTTCTTATGTCGAGGAAAGAATCTCAAATCTCAGCAAATATTTCGATGATAATCACGAAATGATTGCCCATGTGAATCTGAAAGTATACAAAGACAAGACAGGCAAGGTAGAAGTGACCATTCCTGCAAAACAGATTACTTTCCGTGCCGAAGACCGCGACCGTGACCTTTACAACTCGATTGACAAAGTGCAGGAGAAACTGGCGCGCCAGATTCGCAAATACAAAACCCGCATGAACAACAAATCTGAACATATCGGCCTTGCCGAAGACTTCGCGAATCTGCCTCTAGATGACGAGGAAGTTGTAGAAGCACCAGCACAACTTGTCCGCACAAAGAACGTGGACCTGAAACCGATGACAATTGACGAGGCAACGCTGCAGATGGAAATGCTGGAGCATGATTTCTTCTTCTTTGTAGACGGCGACACGAATCAGCCTGCAGTTATCTACAAGCGTACAGACGGTAATGTCGGTTTGATTGAAGGTAAATAATTAAATAGTTAATAAGAAAATGGACTCAAGAGGGTCCATTTTTCTGTACTGTGATAAAATTTTCTAAATTTCCATCTCCAAAATAATCGGCACATGGTCTTGCCGCGCCCCAGTATCAATCATGTCCGAGCTGACAATCTTATCTGCCATGCGATTGCTGACCAGCCAGTAATCAATGCGCCAGCCGGTATTATTAACCTTAGCCGTGCGGCTGCGCTGAGAGTACCAGCTGTATCGGCCGGCTACATCACCGTGTATATAACGGAAACTGTCAGTAAAACCAGCGTCCAGCAGCCGTCCGAATTTCTCGCGCTCTTCATCAGTAAATCCGGGATTCATGTGGTTCGAAGCAGGATTGGCCAAATCAATTTCCTGGAAAGCCGCGTTGAAATCGCCGGAAGAAAAGACAGGTTTCTGCTTATCCAGTGTTGACAAATAGTCGCGGTACTTGTCGTCCCAATCCTGACGAAGCGCCAGACGTTTCAGCCCGTCACCGGAATTCGGCGTATAGACTTGAGTCACGAAGAAATCCGGGAACTCCAGCGTAATAATACGTCCCTCAGCGTCCATAGTGTCAGGTGCGTCAATTTCAGGGAAAGTGACCACCGGCTCGGGCAGCGTCTCCTTATAGAGAAACATCGTGCCGGCGTAGCCTTTGCGGGCAGGCGGCGTCGAAATGCGGTGAACGACTTTGTATCCGGGGAAATTTTCAGCAACAATGCCTAAAACCTTGCCGACTTTCTTCGCGTCATCGTTCAGCTTAGTTTCCTGAATGGCCAGAACATCCGGCTGCAGCGCGCTGAGCTTTCTGAACACCTCCAGCGACATGGCGGAGCGCTCGGAAGTGCCCGTCAGCGCAGCGTTCAAAGAATCAATGTTCCAAGAGATAAATGTGTATTTCATAGACAAATTATATCACGATTCTCTTGATAGAGAGGTTGAAAAAAGTCCGAAGCTCAAAGCTTCGGACTCAGAAGATGATATTTACCACTTCACCAGTCAAGCTCGGTAGATTCGACTTTCCCGCGGCCAGTCAGCGAATCAAGCATAATGCGCTGTTCGAGCTGCGCAACCATTCTCTTTGTATTCTTAACCGCATCAGGATTGACAGAAATGCTGTCTACACCACTGCGAACGAGAAATTCACAGAAATCAGGATAAACACTAGGTGCCTGTCCGCAAATAGACACCGTCTTGCCGTCTTTATGCGCGACTTCAATCAAGTGGCGCACCGCACGGCGCACAGCCAGATTACGCTCATCATAAATACTTTGAACCGTATCATTGTCGCGGTCACAGCCCAGAATCAGCATAGTCAGGTCATTTGAGCCGATAGAATAGCCGTCAATGAACTGGTTGAACTGGTCAGCCAGTATAATATTAGACGGAATCTCAGCCATCAGCCAGATTTTGAAGTCATTCCCGCGCTCTAGACCCTGTGCTTCCATAATTTTGGTGACTTTCTTAGCCTCTTCGACTGTGCGGCAGAATGGAATCATAATCTGCAGATTCTTGAAGCCGAATCCGTCGCGGACTTTCTTGACCGCCTCAAGCTCAAGTTTGAAGGCCGGCAGATATTTCGGATCATAGTAACGCGAAGCACCACGCCAGCCGAGCAAAGCAGACGGCTCTTCCGGCTCGTATTTATCGCCGCCTTTAAGGTCGCGGTACTCGCTGGACTTGAAGTCAGACAAACGCAGGACAACCTGACGAGGCGCCAGTGCCTGACAAACCTTACGGATGCCTTCAGCCAGCTGGTCAACGACCACATCGGAGCGCCCGGTCTCAATCAGATAGAGCGGATGCTCATGAATGAAAGTCGTCCAGATGAACTCCTCACGCATCAGACCAATGCCGTCAGCAGGCAGTGAGCTGTATTTATCGGCCAAATCCGGGTCACCGAGGTTCATGTAAATCTTAGTCGCAGTGGTTGGGAAGACTTCAGCTACACCAGCAACTGCAGTGGTGCTCTCGTTCTTTTCTTTGACCAAGTCTGCGATAATGCCGTCATAAACGATGCCGTTCGTTGCATCTACGGTGATAATCTGGTCGTTTTCAATAGCTCTGGTTGCCTCAATCTCTGAGCGGGCTTCAGTACCGACAATACACGGAATGCCCAATTCACGGCTGACGATGGCTGCATGACAGGTCATACCGCCTGCGTTGGTGACGATGGCGCGCGCCTTTTTCATGGCAGGTACCCAGTCAGGGGTTGTCATGGTCGTGACGAGGATTTCTCCTTCATTGAACTGGTCAATGTCTTTCGGGTCAAAGATGATGTGGGCTTTACCGGCTGCACGGCCTGGACTTGCAGGCAGGCCTCTGACAACGACATCTCTGGTAATAGTAACTGCCGCAGCGTTTTTCTCCCGCTCTTCGCTGCCGGGTTTCGGCTGCGCTTTTGCCTTACGGGCCCAAACGGTTTCAGGACGTGCCTGCAGCATCCAAAGCTTGTTTGTCCGCTCGTCAAGGGCGAATTCCGTGTCCATGTAGACGCCGTAGTGCTGCTCGAGCTTCTTGACATAGCCTGCCAGCTCGATAATCTGGTCATCAGTCAGGACTTGCGCTTTGGCTTCGTCCTCTGGAACTTTCTCTTCGATACAGTCGCCGTCAGGCTTGCGCACGAGACGCACTTTCTTGTTGTTGACTGTGATGTCGGCAATTGTTAAAGTATCTTTATTGACTAAGTAATTATCAGGGGTGACGGTGCCTTGTACCACGTACTCGCCGAGTCCCCAGGCTGCTTCAATGTCGATGATTTTATCGTTACCGGTGGAAACGTTGATAGAGAACATAACGCCGGAAGCCTTGGAGAAGACCATCATCTGCACAGCCGCAGACAGCGCCACTTTCATGTGGTCAAAGCCCTGCTTCGTACGATAGTAGGTTGCGCGGTCGGTGAACAGTGAGGCATAGCAGTCTTTCACACGCTGTGCCACATTATCCGCGCCGCGGACATTCAGATAAGTATCCTGCTGGCCGGCAAAGCTTGCGTCGGGCAAATCCTCAGCCGTAGCAGAAGAGCGCACAGCCACGAAAGGCTCACTGTCTCCAGCGCGCCGTGCCAATTCTTCATAAGACTCACGAATGTCCTTAGCCAAATCCTCAGGCATATCAACGGACTGAATCATTTCACGAATATTGCCGGCCACCGTGTGCAGCTGCTGCGAATTTTCAACATCAGTCAAACCTTCCAATTCCCGGGCAATTCTGTCAACCAGACCCGTTGCTTCCATGAAGTGCTGGTAGCCGAAAGCCGTGGTTGCAAAACCATAAGGAACCGGAATGCCCTCAATTGAAGTCATCTCTCCAAGCGAGGACGATTTGCCGCCTACTAATGCTACATCTTCGCGCTTCAGCTCGTCAAACCAAAGCACATACTTGTCATCTCGAGTCATATTGACCCCTCCTTTATAATTGAAATAGAAGATGTGAAAACGTTTTCTTCATTGATAATTTTAGTCCTTTATCTTGCGTTTGTCAATGGAAAATCATGAGAAATAACTCATTTTTTCCGCAAATTGATTTCTAAGAAAGAAATTGCACAATATTAGTTGACGAGGGGAAGTTTCTCCAGTTCCTCTAAAACAAATTCATATTACGGAATAAGTACATACAATTCGATGTTGTCGTGCCGCGTTAATACAAAAATTGCTAAATATTTGCTTTTGGTAATCGTTTTCAGTATAATGAAATAGTCGTGGTAGTCAAGAATTCACGGCAAAAGCAAGAAGTGAAACACGCCCGTTATGAAGCGTAGAAAATTCCCCCTCTAAAGGTGAAAGCGACTTCTAAGCGCTAAGAATCTGCTTACTAGCTTCAGGCGTAGATGAACTCAATTGCTAAAACACATAAATAAACTGCTCGGGATGCGGGCAAAGAAAGGAAAATTATAGTATGACTACGCTTAATTTGGAACACATTTACAAGAAGTACCCTAACGCAACGCAATATGCCGTTGAGGACTTCACAATTGACATCATGGACAAGGAATTTATTGTCTTTGTCGGCCCCTCCGGCTGTGGTAAATCTACGACGCTTCGTATGATTGCAGGGCTTGAGGATATCACTGAGGGAACGCTCAAGATTGACGATAAGGTCATGAATGATGTGGCTCCAAAGGACCGCGACATTGCTATGGTTTTCCAGAACTACGCGCTCTATCCGCATATGACGGTGTTTGATAATATGGCTTTCGGACTGAAGCTGCGTAAGTTCAAAAAAGATGAAATTAAGACGCGGGTGGATGAGGCGGCTGAGATTCTAGGCCTGACGAATCTGCTCGACCGTAAGCCGGCTGACCTTTCAGGCGGGCAGCGTCAGCGTGTGGCCATGGGGCGTGCAATTGTCCGTGACGCCAAGGTCTTCCTGATGGATGAGCCTTTGTCTAACTTGGATGCGAAGCTCCGTGTGTCAATGCGTGCCGAGATTGCCAAACTTCACCGCCGTATCGGTGCTACGACGATTTATGTCACGCACGATCAGACGGAAGCGATGACGCTGGCGGATCGTATTGTTATTATGTCTTCGAGTCCAAATGCGGATAATTCCGGAACAGTCGGACGCATTGAGCAAATTGGTTCTCCGAGCGAGCTTTATATGGAACCGGTAAATAAATTCGTGGCCGGCTTCATCGGGAGTCCTGCGATGAATTTCTTCCAGGTGAAATTTGCTGGCGGTAAGCTGACGAATGGCCAGGGACTTGATTTGCAGCTGCCTGAAGGGCAGGGTAAAGTGCTCAAAGACAAAGGCTATGAGGGCAAGGAGATGACGATGGGAATTCGCCCGGAGGATATTTCCAGTGATGTGATTCTGCAGGAGACTTTCCCGAACTCAGTGGTACATGCAGAGGTTGTAGTGTCTGAGCTGCTGGGATCGGATACAAATCTTTACTGCAAAATCGACGACACTGAATTTATCTGCCGTGTGGAGGCGCGTGATTTCCGCCAGCCGGGTGAGAAGATTAATCTGACCTTTAATTTGAATAAGGCACATTTCTTTGATCTTGAAACTGAGGCGCGTATTACTGAATAATCTCTTTGAATGGTTCTAGAAAGGGCTTTTGCCCTTTTTATTAAAATGGTTACGCAAGCGTTTGCTTAAATTAAAATGAATGTATTTACTGGAGAATTTTATGATGAAAAGAGCTGCGATTTACCATCGCCCTGAGTCTGAATACGCTTATGTCAATGACCAGGGGACAGTGACGCTACGGCTTCGGGCTGGAAAGGATGAGGCGGCCCGCGTAGAGGTCTATTTCGGCGATCCTTATTACTATGAAAAAAAGCCGGATTCTGAGAAGTGGCTGTGGCATGCAGATTTTAAAGAGATGTCCAAATTGCTCTCCACAGAGGACTTTGATTACTTTGAAACTGAGGTTTCTGTCCCGACCAAGCGGCTGGATTATCTTTTTGTCTTGACAGACTGGATAGGCGGGAGGCTGATTGTTTCTGACAGAGGGATTTTTGAGTTTGATCAGAAGTTGCTGTCAAAGACTCATTTTGCTTTTCGCCTGCCGTTTTTCCACGAAGTTGACCGCTATCAAGCACCGGCTTGGGCGGCTGAAACGGTTTGGTATCAGATATTCCCCGAGCGTTTTGCCAATGGAGATCAGTCAAACGACCCGGAGGAAATTAAGGCTTGGGATTCTACGGAAGGACCGCAGCCCAATGACCGGTTTGGCGGGGATTTACAAGGTGTGATTGATCATCTTGATTATTTGACAAAGTTGGGTGTGAACGGCATTTACTTTACTCCGATTTTCATGGCTTCGTCCAATCATAAATATGACACCGAAGATTATTTCGAGATTGATCCGGATTTCGGCGATAAAGCGACCTTCAAAAACTTGGTAACAGAGGCTCACAAGCGCGGAATTAAGATTATGTTAGATGCTGTTTTTAATCATATCGGCGTCAACAGTCCGCAATGGCAGGATGTGCTGAAATACCAGCAGAATTCGAAATATGCGGACTGGTTTCATGTCAATGAATGGCCGGTTCGATTTGTCGAGGCTGAACAGTATTCGCAGTCATTTATTAATTATGCGACTTTCGCCTTTGTACCGTATATGCCCAAGTTAAATACGGCCAATCCGGAGGTTCAGGAGTATTTGCTTTCGATTGCCAAGTATTGGATTCGCGAATTTGACATTGACGCCTGGCGGCTGGATGTGGCGGATGAAATTGATCATCAGTTCTGGAAGTTGTTTCGTAAACGCTGTGATGCTGCCAAAAAAGACTTTTATATTATCGGTGAAGTCTGGCAATCCGCTCAGTCATGGCTGAACGGCGATGAGTTTTCTGGTGTGATGAATTATTCAACGACTTTGGCCATTCTTGAAAGTTTAGCCAGAAAAGAAATAAGTCCGACAAAGATGATTTCTGAAATCAACAGTCAGCTTATGCTTTACCGGCGCCCGACTTGGCCGGCCATGTTTAATACTCTGGACAGTCATGATACACCGCGCACATTGTATGAATGCGCTGAAGATAAAGATTTACTGAAACAGGTTGAGGCACTGAATTTTCTTCAACCCGGTGCACCCTGCATTTTCTATGGTGACGAATACGGGATGACTGGCGGGGAGGAGCCGGACTGTCGGCGCCCGATGGCTTGGGCTAAAAAAGATCAAGACCAGAATTTATTTCAATTCTTTCAGGCGCTGATTCATTTACGCTTAGAAAATTCTGATGTCATCGCGACATCAAATTTGGTCTGGGAGCTTGACGATAATTTTATTAAGCTGAGCCGGGGAAATATCACAGGTATTTTTAATGTCGCGAATACAAAATTAGACATTACGACAGAAAATGTTTTATTGTCTAATTTAGCATCAGATTCAGGGATTCTACCCAAAGGATTTGTTATATTTAAAAATGAATGATATTGAGAAAAAAACGAGTACTAAGTGAACGCTAGTCAAATAGGAGGGCACATTGACAAAAACAAAATGGTGGCAGAAAGCCGTAATCTATCAAATCTACCCGCGCAGTTTCCAGGACAGCAACGGCGACGGAATCGGAGACCTGCAAGGCATCATCTCTCGCCTAGATTACCTGCAGGAGCTGGGAATCGGAGCCATCTGGCTCAGTCCCGTCTACAAGTCGCCGATGGACGATAACGGCTATGATATCAGCGATTACCGTGATATTGCGCCGGAATTCGGCACATTGGCGGACATGGACGCACTCATTGCCGAGGCGAAAAAGCGGAATATCCGCATTATCATGGACCTGGTGGTCAATCACAGCTCGGACGAGCATGCCTGGTTCCTTGAAGCGCGCAAGTCAAAAGATAATTCTTACCGTGACTATTATATCTGGCGGGATGAGCCGAATGGGCTGGTTTCCGGCTTTACGGGAGACTGGCCGGGTTCTGCTTGGACAAAAGATGATGCGACAGGTCAGTACTATCTGCATTTATTTTCAAAAAAACAGCCAGACTTGAACTGGGAAAATCCTAAAGTCCGCGGCGAAGTCCATGACTTGATGAATTTCTGGCTGGACAGAGGCGTCGGCGGCTTTCGCATGGATGTGATTGACATGATCGGCAAGGTCGTTGATGAGGAATTGGTCACAAATGGTCCCAAACTGCATGAATATCTACACGCTATGAATCGTGCCACATACGGGGAAAAACTCGGGGATGAGGCGCTGACAGTCGGCGAAACCTGGTCGGCCACACCGGAAATTGCCGAATTATACAGTGCGCCTGAGCGCGAAGAACTGTCAATGGTTTTCCAGTTTGAGCACATCACGGCCATGTGGAAAAATGGGCAGAAGTACCAGGGCAACCATTTCAGCGTGCCCAAGCTCAAAGAAATTTTCAGCAAATGGCAGAAGCTGGAGAAAGGCTGGAATTCGCTCTTCTGGGATAATCACGACCTGCCGCGCGTCGTTAGCAGCTACGGCGATGACGGAAAATACCGCGTGCAGTCCGCAAAGGCGCTGGCCATCCTACTCCACTTGATGAAAGGGACGCCGTACATTTACGAGGGTGAAGAGCTGGGCATGACGAATTTCCCATTCACGGACATGTCTCAGTTCAACGACATTGAGGCGCACACAGCCGCTGAGGATCTGCGTCAAGCTGGTGTTCCCGAGGGGGAAATTGTGTCGCTGATTGCTTCAGTAAGTCGTGATAACGCACGCACACCCATGCAGTGGAACAGCTCAGAAAACGCCGGTTTCAGCACTGGACGCCCCTGGCTGGCCGTCAATCCGAATTACCGGGAAATCAATGCGGACGCAAATCTAGCAGACCCTGACTCCATTTTCCATACCTACCAAGCCCTGATTCGCTTGCGCAAGGAAAATGACTGGGTCATTCGGGGCGGCTTTGAGCTGCAGGACACGGCCCCAGACGTCTTTGCCTATCTGCGGAAGTTCAGCGGGAAGAATTACCTGATTGCAGCAAATCTGTCCAACCAGTCAAACACCTTCAGCTCTGAACAGAAAGTGAGAGAACTTCTGATACATAATTATCCAGGTGAAGTAATAATTTCTCAGATGAACATGAAGCCATGGGAGGCC
Source organism: Lactovum odontotermitis (assembly GCF_054658595.1). Classification (NCBI taxonomy): domain Bacteria; kingdom Bacillati; phylum Bacillota; class Bacilli; order Lactobacillales; family Streptococcaceae; genus Lactovum; species Lactovum odontotermitis. The sequence goes on along the minus strand of NZ_BAAGGQ010000002.1, from coordinate 40,195 downwards.
TTCGCCGTTGAGCTGGCCTAATTTGAAATGGTATTTGCTGGCCGCGCTGCTGATATGGAATCTCATTGTTTTCGGCTTTTACGCAGCTGACAAGTGGAAAGCTGTTCATCATCGCTGGCGTATTCCTGAAAAAGTTCTGCTGCTGGAAGCACTGCTCGGCGGCGGACTTGGCGCCCTGCTTGCCGGGAAACTTGTCCATCATAAGACACGAAAATGGTATTTCTGTCTAATTTGGATTTTTGGACTGCTTGTCGATTTTGGTGTGATTTATTTGTTAATAAAGGGATTAAAATGAAATTGAAAAAGATTATTTATGGCGTAATTCTTGCAGCTGCATTTTTACCTTTGACTGCCTGCAGCAATGACTCCAGCGGTGGTGGTTCAAGGTCTACTGAGGCAAACTCCCAGATTACGGCGAAGCCGGTACTTTACCGCAATTTCTATGAAATTTTTACCGGCAGCTTTGCAGATAGTGATGGCGACGGTCAGGGAGATTTGAATGGAGTGACAGATCATCTTGATTATCTCAACACTGGAAACGCCGCGTCGACGACGGATTTGAAAGTACAAGGACTCTGGCTCACGCCCATTTTCGACAGTCCAAGTTATCATGGCTACGATGTGTCGAATTATGAAAAAATCAATCCGAAACTGGGCACGATGTCTGATTTTGAAAAAATGATTGCTGAAGCCAAGAAACGCAATATTGCTGTCATTCTTGACCTAGTGCTCAACCACACATCAACCGAGCATCCATGGTTCCAGAAAGCTTTGGCCGGCAATAAGAAGTATTTAGCTTACTACAATTGGTCAGATACTGAGAAACAGGGCTATAATCTGGCTTCTAACGGGAAATATTATGAATCTCAGTTTGATAAAGGCATGCCGGATCTGAACCTGTCAAATCCTGAGGTCAAGTCTGAGATTAAAAAGATTACTAAATTCTGGTTAGACAAAGGAGTATCAGGCTTTCGTCTGGATGCCGTCGCTTATTATTTCAGCGACAGCAGCACAAAAACTGAGAATTTTACTAAATGGCTGGTATCAACCGTTCATTCGCAAAAATCGAATGCCTACGTAGTTGGTGAAGACTGGTCAAGCAGCGATTCAATCAGTGAAATGTCAAAAGTTTCAAAAATAGACAGTTTGTTCAATTTTCCGATGTCATTTACAAATAATGCAGGTGCGCTGCAATCTGCTTTTGTCTTGCAGGATGGCTCAAGCTTTGCCAGAATGACCTCAGAGTGGGATAAAAGCCTGCATAAAGCAAATTCAGCCGCCATTGACGCACCGTTTCTGACCAATCACGACATGGACCGTGCCGTCAACCTCACCTATAATCTTGAAAAATCGAAGATGGCTGCGCAGACCTATCTCCTGCTGCCGGGCAATCCGTTTATCTACTATGGTGAAGAGATTGGCCTGTCTGGTTCGGGTCCGGATCAGAATAAGCGTTTGCCGATGCCTTGGAGCAAGGACAATACAGGCTCAGCCCAAGCTTCTGTATCTGTACCAGGTGCGACGGAAACTGCCGCAACACTCGGCGGTTCTGTCGAAGAACAAGAAGCAGACCCCAATTCGCTCCTGAACTGGTATAAAAAAGTGCTTCGCATCAAACTGAAATACCCGGCCTTGGCTCAAAGCCGTATTTCAGAAGTAAATGTGGACAATAGCAGCCTATCTGTGCTTAATTACGCAGATAAATATACCATCATTTCAAATTTTGACAGCAGAGAAAGCGCTGATTTGAAATTGACCAGTAAAATGAAACAAAATCTGGCAGAAACTTTATCCGCAACTGGAGCTGAAATAAAGCTCACCGGAAAGATTTTAACCTTACCGCCATATAGCACAGTTATTTTGAAGTAAAACTGAAATCAAAACTTAATCAAATATTTGCAGGAACAGCACTTAAAAGAATATGACAAAAAACGTAAACAAAATTGACAAAAACTGGCACAAACAAGCCGTCGGCTACCAAGTATACCCAAAGTCCTTCAAAGACACAAACGGCGACGGCATCGGAGACCTGCAAGGCATTATCGAAAAACTCCCCTACCTGAAATCGCTGGGCATCGACTTTATCTGGCTCAACCCGATTTATGCCAGCCCGCAAATAGACGGCGGCTACGACATCAGTGACTTCTACGACGTTGACCCGATGTTCGGCACGATGGCCGATTTCAAAGAACTCCTCGCAGAGTGCCACAGACTCGGCATGCGGCTCATCATGGACCTGGTCGTCAATCACACCTCAGACCAGCACAAGTGGTTCATCGAATCACAGAAAGCAAAAGACAATCCCTACCGCGACTACTATCTCTGGGCAGACGCGACGCCAAATCAAATGCCCAACAACTGGCGCAGCTTCTTCGGCATACCAGCCTGGACCTATCAGGCGAAGACAAAACAAGCCTATTTCCACATTTTTTCCGCAGCGCAGCCCGATTTGAACTGGAAAAATCCTAAACTACGTGAAGAGATTTACAAAATGGTGCGCTGGTGGCTCGAAGACATAGGCATTGACGGCTTCCGCCTGGATGCGATTTCCCATATCCAGAAAATGGACTGGAGCTTCAAAATCCGCAATTTCGACGGCGATAACGCCTGGGAGCCCTTCATGAACGTGGCCGGCATCGAAAACTACATGCGTGCACTCAAAGAAATCTTTGACGCCTACGACGCCTTCACAGTCGGCGAAGCCTCAGGCGTGCGCTCAAACAAAGGCGCGGCCGACTGGACAGACCCGAAGACGGGCTTTCTTGACGCCATTTTCGAGCTCGAGCACAATCGCCATCATGCTGATGGCACAGGCGACTTATTTGCCTACAAGAAAGTCATTACGCGCTGGCAGAAAGACCTACTCGAACGCGGATGGAATGCGCTCTACATTGAGAATCACGACATGCCGCGCGCTATCTCCGTATATGGAGACGGCTCAGCAGCCTCTGCCAAAGCATTAGCCGTGCAGTACATGCTCCTTCGCGGAACACCTTTCATTTACTACGGACAGGAAATCGGCATGTCCAGTTATCCTTTCAGAGACATTTCCGAAATAGTCTCCGAAGACACACGGACGCACTATTTCAACGCACTCAAAGCAGGCGTGCCGGAGAAAGAAGCCTTCTTCAAAGAAGTTCTGAATTCCCGTGACACTGGCCGCACGCCCATGCAGTGGGACGCCAGTGAGAATGCAGGTTTCAGCACAGGCAGGCCCTGGATGCCGGTCAACCCGGAATACAAGACAGTCAATGTCGAGATATCCAGTGAGCTGCAGAAGCTCTACAAAGACCTGATTGCCCTGAAGCACAAAGAAAAATCCATTCAAGACGGCTCAATCAAATTTTATTTTGAGCGCTCCAGGAAAGTTTTCTGCTACGAGCGCGAAGAATTCCTGATTCTGGTTAATCTTTCCGCAGAAAAAGCCCAGGCAAGATTTGAGAGTCTACCCGTTGAAAAATACGTGCAGATTTTAGGAAGCCGCTCAAGAAAACTTGTACATCATATGACACTCACCCCCTGGGAATATCAAGTCTTTAAGACGAAAAAATAAAGAAATGAATTGAAAATTTCTGAAAATAAGTATAAAATTAAGGAAACAAGTTTCCGGAAACTTTCCTGAAATAGAAATGAGTCAAACAAAATGAAAAGAATTATGTCAATTGACCCATGGCTGGTCAAATCAAATCATTTAGAAAAAGACGATCGTCGCCTGCAGGAGTCGCTCACCTCACTCGGCAACGGCTACATGGGCATGCGCGGCAACTTCGCCGAGACCTACAGCGGTGACAGTCTGCAGGGCATCTACCTCGCCGGCATCTGGTACCCTGACAAAACCCGCGTCGGCTGGTGGAAAAACGGCTACCCGGCCTATTTCGGCAAGGTCATCAACGCCATTAACTTCGCCAAAATCCGTCTATTTATAGATAATCATGAAATTAATCTTTATACAGACGAAATCAAAGATTTTCAAATTTCACTAGACATGAAAAAAGGCACCTTGTCTTACAGCTACAAGTACCAGGGCGTTGGCGTCTCGGCAGAGCGCTTTTTCTCACTGGCACAAAAAGAAATGGCAGTTTTTGCTTTCATGTTTGAAAATCTGGACGGAGCAGAGCATCATGTCCATATTGAGTCCTGCATCGACGCAGATGTGCATAACGAAGACTCAAATTACCAGCAGTCTTTCTGGAATGTTCTAGCGGCGGAAAATGAGCCTGACGGCTCTCTGATGATTGTAGAGACCATCCCTAATGATTACGGCATCGAGCAATTCACGGTCCTAGCCCGTCAAGCCTACAGCGGCGACTTTTCCATCCAAGGTCAGCAGCGCACAGACAAAGAAGTCGCCGATGTCTTTGAAGAAAGCCTATCGGCTGGCGAGACCAGAACCTTTGAGCGCCGTGTCTTTGTCCTGACCTCGCGTGACTACAAAGACTACGAAGATTTAATCGGACAAAGCAAGCTGATTTTAACAAAAAATCAGAAGAAACCCTATATTTCACTCTATGCTGAACACGCTGCTCTCTGGGCAGACCGCTGGGAACTGGCCGATATCACGATTGACGGCTCAGATGAGGCTCAGCAAGGCATCCGCTTCAACCTTTTCCAGCTCTTTTCAACCTATTACGGCGAAGACCAGCGCCTCAACATCGGCCCCAAAGGCTTTACCGGCGAGAAATACGGCGGCGCCACCTACTGGGACACAGAAGCCTATGCCGTGCCGCTCTACCTGTCACTGGCAAGCCCGAATGTCACAAAAAATCTCTTAAAATACCGCCGCAGCCAGCTCAACGGCGCCAGGCACAATGCGCACCAGCAGGGCCTGAAGGGCGCCCTCTATCCCATGGTCACCTTCAACGGCATCGAGTGCCACAACGAATGGGAAATCACCTTTGAAGAAATTCACCGCAACGGCGCCATTGCCTACGCCATTTATAATTATACGAATTACACAGGCGATGAAACTTATCTGGCCCATGAAGGACTCGAAGTTCTGGTTGAAATTGCCCGTTTCTGGGCAGACCGCGTACATCTGTCGCGCGACGGCAAATACATGATTCACGGCGTTACCGGCCCGAATGAATACGAGAACAATGTCAACAACAACTGGTATACCAACACGCTGGCCGCCTGGGTGCTGGAATATACGACAGAGTCGCTGGTTCGCTACCCAAGACCTGACCTGAAAGTCAGTGCGCTGGAACTCGCACAATGGCGCGACATCATTGACCGGATGTATTACCCGGTAGACGAATCACTGGGAATCTTTGTCCAGCAGGACGGATTCTTAGACAAAGACTTGAAACCTGTCTCAGAACTTGACCCGAACGAGCTGCCGCTGAATCAGCACTGGTCCTGGGATAAAATCCTGCGCTCGCCTTATATCAAGCAGGCAGACGTCCTGCAGGGTCTCTATTTCTTCGGAAACAAATTCAGTCTGGAAGAAAAAGCCCGCAATTTTAATTTCTACGAGCCGCTGACCGTGCACGAGAGCTCACTCTCTCCGTCTATTCACGCGATTCTAGCTGCCGAACTCGGTCTTCGGCAAAAAGCCGTTGAAATGTATGAGCGCACCGCCCGCCTGGACCTTGACAATTACAACAATGACACAGACGACGGCCTGCACATCACCTCGATGACTGGCTCCTGGCTCGCAATAGTCCACGGCTTTGCTCAGATGAAAACCTGGAACGGCCAGCTCAGCTTTGCGCCCATGCTGCCGGACAAATGGCAGTCCTACGATTTCAGAATCAATTACCGCGGCCGCCTAATCGAAGTGAACGTTTCCAGGAAAGTTGCGTTAAAATTACTCACCGGCAAAGAAATTCAGATTGAAGTTTATGGACAGAAATTGCCGTTGAGTCAATATTCTCCAATTACTGTCTCACTTATGCAAAATTGGCATAATTAATTTTTTAGACATGAACTGACAAAACGTGCTAAAATCAGAGAATAAAAATTTCTCAAATCTCAAAGGAGAACGCTGTGTTCAAAGCAGTATTATTTGACCTGGACGGCGTCATCACAGACACAGCCGAATACCATTTTCGCGCCTGGAAACAATTGGCCGAGGAATTGGGAATTGACGGCGTTGACCGCAAATTCAACGAGCAGCTCAAAGGCGTGTCGCGTGAAGATTCACTCCAGAAAATTCTGGACCTAGGCCATCTCAAAGTCTCAGCCGAAGAATTCGCCGCCCTCGCAAAACAGAAAAATGACAATTACGTCAAGTCCATCGAAGAAGTCACACCTGCCGATGTCTACCCAGGCATTCAGCAATTACTGAACGAGCTGCATGCCCATGACATCAAGGTGGCACTAGCCTCAGCCTCAAAAAACGGTCCATTTCTGCTTGACAGACTCGGATTGAGCAATCAGTTTGATGCCGTTGCAGACCCAGCCGAAGTTGCGCATTCAAAACCTGCGCCGGACATTTTTATTGCGGCCGCGGCTGGCGTGAATGTACCGCCAAAAGAGTCCATCGGCATAGAAGACGCCCAGGCAGGCATCGCAGCCATCAAGGCTTCAGGCGCACTGCCGGTCGGAGTAGGAAAAGCAGCGGACTTGGGGACAGACATCGCGCTGGTCCCAAATACCAGCTATTTGACTTACGATTATCTCGTTTCCGTCTGGAAATAAGAATTTAGATTTTATTTGAGTATTTGTACAATTACCATTCAAACAGAAAATGGGTATTTGTGTAAATTCTATTACAAAAGGAGGTTTTATGCCCGTTACAATTGAAGATGTTGCGCGTCATGCCGGTGTAAATAAATCCACGGTTAGCCGTGCCCTGCATGGCTCATATTCAATTTCAGAAAGTACCAGAAAAAAAGTCGAGCAGGCGGTTGAAGAATTAGGCTATGTGGGTAATCTAGCCGCTAAAATGCTGGCCTCCCATCGTGTCAACTCCATCGGAGTCGTCTTTCCGCCCATTGCGGACCAGGCCAATCAGCCCTTCTTCATGAAAATTTTGACCGTCATCAATGCCAAGGCCAGAGAAAGAAACGTTACAGTTGCGATTGCGACAGGACATTCAACGAAAGAACTCAAGTCCCAGGTGCGTCTCATGCATCTGGAACGCCGTGTCGACGGTTTTATCCTGCTTTCGGCCGGTGAAATGGACACAGTGTGTGATTATCTAGAAGACGAAAAAGTACCTTTTGTAGTACTTGGGACACCAGAAAAACAAGTTAAGCAGCTCAATTCAGTGGACAATGACAATTACCAGATGGGAGTGGATGCGGCCAATTATCTGATAAAGAACGGTCACAAAAAAATGGCTTTTCTGATAGATGAAATTCGCGGCGAGTTCTCTCGTGCACGTCTGCGCGGATTTCTAGATGTTGTTGGAGAAGACAACTGCCCGGTGATTAATGTTTTTGACAATAATTATGTCAAATGTGATGAAACCGCTATTGCCGTGCTGGATGACTGGATTGCCGTGAGCGTTATTGAACGTCTGCGTACGCAGAATATTAGGGTACCGGAAGATATTTCGGTTCTGTCTTTCAACAATTCCTATCTGTCACAACTGATTGAGCCTAAGCTGACAACCTATTCGATTAATATTGAGCAGCTGGGCGAAGAGGCAGTTCGCGTGCTGCGGGAAAATATCGAAAGAGAAAAAATTGAGCGGGTGATTGTGCCCTTTCATTTGGTTGAACGTGATTCGGTGCGAAGCATCAATTAATAGCCGGATGCAGTCAACAGAAATGTTCGCTTTTTAAGCTTCACGAAAGCAGAAAACATTAAGATATAATAAAATTGTGAAAAAGTGAGAAAAGAGAATAACGATGATAAAATTACTGCTTGTTGAAGACGATGTTGAATTGTCAAACTCCGTCACAGACTTTTTAGAGTCATTTGCCGAAGTGACACAAACCTTTGATGGAGAAGACGGCCTTTATGAGGCTGAACAAGGTGTCTATGACATGATTCTCCTTGACCTCATGCTGCCGGAGCTGAACGGCTTTGACCTGCTCAAGCAGCTGCGCGAAAAAGGCGTGTCGACGCCCGTTCTTATCATGACTGCCAAAGAAGGACTGGATGATAAAATGCGCGGCTTTGAAATCGGAGCGGATGATTATCTGACAAAGCCTTTCTATCTAGATGAGCTGAAAGCCCGCATCCTGGCTCAGCTCAAGCGTGCCGGAAAACTTGATACCGGTAACCTTTTGACCTACGGCAATCTAAAAGTCAACCTGTCAAACCAGGAAGTCACTGTAGACGGAAATCCTGTCGAGCTGCTGGGCAAAGAATTTGACCTAGTGGTTTATCTGCTGCAGAATCAGAACGTGATTTTACCCAAAGAGCAGATTTTTGACCGCATCTGGGGCTTTGACAGCGACACAACCGTGACAGTCGTCGAAGTCTACATGTCAAAAATCCGCAAGAAGCTGAAAGACACAGAATTTACAGAAAAACTGCTGACACTGAGAAACGTAGGGTACATTCTTAAATGACAGAAAAGCTTTTTCTTAAAATAAGGGAAATAAAAACCTCGCTGAAAAAGACCTTTAAAGGAGGCAGAAGAAGTATTCTGCACTTCTTTTTAGCATTCACAGGACTCTTTCTGATTTTGACCGCCATCATCCTGCAAGTTTCCCGTGCAGGAATGTACACATCAACTGACCGCGACCTGGAAGCTCTGACACGTAATGCTGATATGCTGGTGACACGTGCGGGCGGCTCAAATTCGGACCCGAGCCCGGGCTTAAGCCGACCGCAATTCGGCTCATTTTTCGTTTTATACGATGCGGATGGAAATGTGACTAACAGCGGTCTTGACCAAATGGCGACGGTCATTGCGGCAGCAGGTATAAAGATGGACCATGATTTAGTAGGCGAAATAGGTACCGTTGAGGTTGCCTCAGAGCCTTATCGGACAACCATTGCAGCTGTTTCGGCAAAGCTGGGTCAAAATGGCGCAGAGCCTGCCTATATCCAGTTCTTTCAAAGTGTCGGACAAATCCAGGGAATTATTGATTCAACTTCCAGAACAATCAAAATCACCATGTTTGCTTTCTGGCTCCTGTCACTCTTTGTCAGCATTTATTTATCCCGCGTTTCACAGCGTCCGCTGGAAATAGCACTCGAGCGTCAGAAAGCCTTCGTTTCAAATGCCAGTCACGAGCTGCGTACGCCCTTAGCCATCATGCAGAACCGCCTGCAGCTGCTCTTTCAGCATCCTAACGCCACCATCATTGACGAGTCGGAGAATATCTCTGCCAGTCTGAATGAAGTTCGTAATATGCGCGTTTTGACAGGCACACTTCTTAACATGGCCAAATCAGACGGCTCTGTTGACATACAGCCCTGCGAGACAGATGACAAATTTTTCCAGGAAATTTTTGAGAATTTCGAAATCTTAGCCGAAGAACGCGGAAAGATTTTCAGCAGTTCCATCCAGTTTGAAGGCATCGCTCAGATGGATCAGGCTCTAATCAAGCAAGTCTTAACGATTCTTTTTGACAATGCCGTCAAATACACCGGCACAAAAGGAAACATTTACGCCGAAGTGCTCAAACAGCGTAACGAATTGCAGCTAATCGTTGCAGACGACGGTCCAGGAGTTTCCAATACTGACAAAAAGAAAATCTTCGACCGCTTCTATCGTGTGGATGAAGCACGAACACGCGGCAACGGCGGTCTAGGCCTTGGCCTGTCGCTCGCCAATGAAATTGTGCGTGCCATGAAAGGCAAGATAACAGTGGAAGACAACAAACCGCAAGGCACCAGATTTGTCGTTAAATTAAAGATATAAATGTGATAAAATAAAATTGTAGAAATTTATTGTTTTATGGCCGAGCACTTATGCAAATGCTATTTAAAAAGAAAGGCAAAATAATGTCAATATTAGACAAAGTAAACTCACCCGCAGACGTTAAAGCTCTGCCCTTCGAAGAACTGCCGGAGCTGGCGGCCGACGTGCGTGCAGCTGTCCTGCACAAAGTGTCAAATTACGGCGGACATGTCGGACCGAATCTCGGCGTCGTTGAGATGACAGTGGCGCTGCACCGGGTCTTTGACAGCCCGCATGACAAGCTCATCTGGGATGTCAGCCACCAGTCTTATCCGCACAAAATCTTAACCGGCCGCAAGTATGGCTTCACGGACAGCCATTTCCACGATATTACACCATACACCAACCAGGACGAGTCCGAGCATGACTTCTTCAAAGTCGGTCACACCTCGACCTCTATTGCGAATGCGTTAGGCTTGGCCGAAGCGCGTGACCTGACCGGCGGCAGCGGCAATGTCATCGCCATTATCGGCGACGGCTCACTATCAGGCGGACTGGCTTACGAGGCTCTGAACAATGCCGGTGCCTACAGCGGTAATCTGATTATTGTTGTGAATGACAATCAGATGTCAATTGCTGAAAATCATGGCGGTATGTACAAAAACTTGACTGAGTTACGCACGAGTCACGGCTTTGCGGCAGACAATATTTTCAAAGCCTTCGGACTTGACTATTACTATCTCGACGAAGGAAATGACGTCAGCAAACTCGTAGAAGTCTTCGAGAAATTTAAAGACATTGACCACCCGATTGTCCTGCACATCAGTACTGAAAAAGGCCACGGCTATGAACCGGCTGTTGAGAATAAAGAAGGCTGGCACTGGCACAGCCCATTCGACCTGGCAACAGGTGAAGTCAAGCTGGCAAGCAGCGGAACACGCAACTACAACGACGTTCTGCTTGAAATCATGGATAAAAAAATTGAAGAAGGCCTTCCGATTTTTGCTATCAACGCAGCGGTTCCAGGTGCATTTAATCTGAAAAAGTTTGCCGCTGAGCATGCCGAGCGTTATTATGATGCTGGGATTGCTGAGCAGTTCACAATTACATTCGGCGGCGCCATGGCAGCAGGCGGTGCGCGTCCGATTATCTTCCATAACTCGACCTTTCTGCAGCGGGCATATGACCAGATGGTACATGACCTAGCAGTCAATAATGAGCCTGCCATTGTCGTGATTCACGGTGCCGTCATCACAAGTTCTGACACAACCCACCAGGGGAATCTGGCGATGGGCTGGATTTCGAATATTCCGAATCTGGTTTATCTTGCACCCACCAGTGAGGAAGAATTAACTGCTATGATGAACTGGGGACTTGCACAGCATGAGCATCCAGTGGTGATTCAGCTGCCTGAGCACGGACTTGAGCATCGTCCCGCCACGCTGACAGACTTCAGCCGGTCGAATTATCAAATTACGAGAAAAGGTGAGCGCGTGGCTCTGCTTGGACTTGGCGGTCTCTACAGCCACGCTGAGAAAATCGCTGAAGTACTGGAAAAAGCTAAGATTCATGCAACATTGGTCAATCCGCTCTTTATCGGTCAGCTTGACGAGCAGACACTGAGCCAGCTTGCGCAGACCCACAAAGTCATCGCTACCTTTGAAGACGGTGTGGTTGATGGAGGTTTCGGCCAGAAAGTAGCAAGTTTCCTGGGCACTTCAGATGTGCACGTGCTCAACTTCGGCGCCTGGAAAGAATTCACAGAAGAAGTGCCGTTGACAGAGCTTTATGAGCGTTATCACTTAACGCCAGAAGCTGCGGCTGGCGACATCATTTCAGCATTAGTCAGACCCTAGGTTCAGGCTCGAAGCATGAAAAAGTTTCTAATTGCCTTTGTCCATGTCTATCAGCGCTTTATCTCACCGATTCTTCCGCCGAGCTGCCGTTATTATCCGACCTGTTCGAACTATATGATTAAGGCCATTCAAAAACACGGCGCGGCGAAGGGCTTTCTGATGGGTACGGCGAGAATTCTGCGCTGTCATCCTTTTGTACAGGGAGGCATCGATTACGTGCCGGACCATTTTAGTCTCCGGAGAAATCCTGATACTAAAGAGCGTTCTTGAAGAACTTAGATTTTGTTAATGTTGTTGAGCGTTGTGTAAATGTTATTTGAGGAGAATTATGAAAAAACTTAGCATTGTTATTCCTTTTAAAGGACAAACAGAATCAGACTTAGCAAGGGTTCTGGGCTCTATCAACGGGCAAATCGGCATTGATTTCAATCAGCTCGATGTGCATCTGGTAAATGATGGCGGACCAGCAATTAATTACTCAAAATTTAAGATTTTGTCTAATTTAACGCTGTATTACCATCAGCTGCCGGAAAATGTCGGACCTGGTTTGGCGCGTCAATATGGGATTGACCATTCTGAGGGCGAATACCTGATGTTCATAGATTCCGATGATGAATTGCATTATGCCGGTGCTTTGCTGGATTTCTTTAATGTGCTTAAAGGAAGCGGCGACCATCAGGTCATCATTGGCCGTTTTTTAGAGCAGAAAATGGGAGAAGATGGAGTTTTCCGCTATTTTTCGTCAAATGTCTATAATTGGGGCGCGCTTCATGGAAAATTCTTTAATCGCAGTTATTTGCAGTCTCTGGACTTAAGATTTCATCCGGCTTTGCGTGCTGCAAACGAGGATTTGTATTTCGTAGGTCTGGCTTGTATGCTGGCGACTGACATTTATCAGCTTGATAGCGTGATTTACAGCTGGCTTTGGAATGGTGACTCGCTGGGGCGTTCAAATAATAACGCACTGATTCACAAAACCCATCTTTACGTAGATTATTGCTATTTTACCGCTGAGAAAATTAAAGAAAAAAAGCCGGAGCTTCTGGCGAGCAGCCTTGAAGGCAGCATTCTGCACTGTTACGAGTACTATCGTGATTATCCGCCATTGACGCCTAAAGAGGAGCAGCTTTTTTATGACAAAATGGAAAAATTTTTAGATGACTTTTCTGGAAATTGGCCAGGTCTAGAAAATACAAAGAATGTACGCCTTCAAACACCTGGATTTCGGAGCTTTATAGAAAAAGTCAATGCACATAGCCATAAATAGACAGCCACATCAGCAGTGCAGCTACGAAAACAAAAACATGCCAAAGGACATGCGCAAAAGGAAATTTGAAACGATAAATCAGGGCGCCGACAGTATAAGTCACGCCGCCCGCGACCAGCAGCCAGAAGGCAATATGAGGCAGCTGCTGATAGAGCGGATAAATCGCAAAGAGAATCATCCAGCCCATCGCCACATACAGCAGCGTAGAAAAGCGTGAGACAGACTGCGCCCGCGGCAGGAAAATCGCCGAAGTGACAATTCCCACAATTGCACAAATCCAGATAACCGTCAGAATCGTCCAGCCCAGCGTGTCAGCCAGTGTGACTAGACAATAAGGCGTGTAAGTTCCTGCAATTAAAAGAAAAATCCCAGAATGGTCAAAAACCTGAAAAACTTTGCGGGCACGCGTGAAATAAAGACTGTGCGCCAAAGTCGAGAACAGGAAAAGCGCGACTAACATCGCACCGTAAACTGTAAAACTCACGGTCTGCAGCACAGAGCCTGAGTTCACACCTTTGAGAATCAGCAGCACAAGCCCAATGACAGAGAGAATAGCAGCGATTCCGTGCGTGACAGCATTAAAAACTTCATTAACAATCTGATATGTTTTTGAACGTTTTTCTTTCATTTATTCTCTTTCCAGGAATATGGAGCGTCCTATTCTTTGTTACTTTCATCAAGTAAATTTGCGATTTTCGCTTTCAGAATGTCCACACCGACGACATTTTCAATGCCGTTTGGAATGATGATATTGGCATAACGTTTGGTCGGCTCGACAAACTGATGGTGCATGGGCTTGACAGTTGTCAGGTATTGCTGGATGACCGAGTCAAGACTGCGGCCGCGCTCTTCAATATCGCGTTCAATCCGGCGAATCAGACGGACATCATCGTCCGTGTCCACGTAAATCTTGATGTCCATCAGGTCGCGCAAATTCACGTCCTCCAGCACCAGCACACCTTCGACGATTATCACGCGAGTAGGCTTTTGCTGATAGGTACGCTCAGAGCGGGTGTAAGCAGCATAGTCGTAGATAGGTACCTGAACGGGACGACCATTGACCAGCTCCCGGAGCTGTGCGACCATGAGGTCCGTGTCAAAGGCCAGCGGATGGTCGTAGTTGACCGCTAGACGCTCGTCCATGCTGAGCTCGCTCTGGTCTTTGTAGTAGTTGTCCTGCTGAATCATGGCGATGTTCTCGCTGGGGAAGCTGTCGAAAATGGCTTGCGCGATGCTGGTTTTCCCGGAAGCAGAACCGCCGGTCACGCCGATGAGAATGGTGTTTGTCATGGGGATATTATATCATAATCTCCGGCAGGACTGGTTTTTCGCTGGACTTCTCATTCAAACTTAAAAATGCTATAATTATTATAATTGAAAGGAGAGTAAAATGTTAAATTTAGGTGTGATAGGAACGAGCTGGATTTGCCGCCAGTTTATAGACGCAGCCCTGGAAACCGGGAAATACGAACTGAAAGCCGCTTATTCGCGCTCGCTGGAAAAGGGCGAGGCCTTTGTGGCTGACTTTTCCGATGTGCAAGTGTTTACGGATTTGGACAAATTTGTCAATTTTGACGGAATTGACGTGGTTTACATTGCTTCGCCGAATTCACTGCACTTTTCACAAGCCGAAGCAGCAGTGAAAGCCGGAAAAAATGTAATCGTCGAAAAGCCCGCCTTTTCTAACCCGCGCGAGTTCGATGAAATCTTTGCACTGGCCAAGGAAAAAGATGTCTACGTTCTGGAAGCCGCGCGCCACATACATGAAATGGTATTTCAGACAATCAAAGACTTTTTGTCCGACAAGACAGTCATCGGCGCCAACCTGACCTACGCCAAGTATTCATCAAAGATGCCGGCCTTGCTGGCAGGCGAGCTCCCTAACAAATGGAATCCGAAATTTTCTGGCGGAATCCTGGCAGACCTTGGCGTTTACCTGCTCTATTGGGCTTTGGGACAATTCGGCCAGGCTGATTCAGTGCATTACTACGCGCAGCTGCTCCCGTCTGGTGTAGACGTTTCTGGCTATGGCATGCTGCGCTATAAAAAATTTGATGTCTCCATGTACTGTGCCGGTGATTCCTATAGTTATCTGGCCAGCGAAGTCTATACAACAGACGGCACACTGGTTCTTGACAATCCGGCCACCCCGTCGTCCATCGAGTTTATCAAACTTGACGGAAACAGCGAGCAGCTCAGCATCCAGACAGCCGAAAATCCGCTGTTTGCCGAAGCAGACGTTTTCGCAGATTTCCTGGCAGAACCTTTAGCCGCCGAAAACCATCAAAAATTTATGAAATGGTATGAACTCGCGAAACAGGTCAACCGTGCCTTGTATGCCATGCGCCAAGACGCAGGCATCATTTTCGATGCAGATGCTGACTAAAAATTGAAAAAGTGACGGAATTTTGATACAATAAACCGTCAGGTCCCTTAGTTAAACGGATATAACAGGGCTCTCCTAAGGCTCTATTGCTGGTTCGATTCCGGCAGGGATCAAAAGTAAAGAAAAATAGAATGACATAGAACTCGGAAACGCTGATTCTATGCGATTCTATTTTTTTAATTTCGTGAAAAAATATTTGGCACATTTCTCAAATTACTTTTTCCGATACTAAATAATACGTAAAAAATAGGTAAATGTTTCAGTATAATCGCAAGATTATCAGGTAATAAATACACCGTATGCATTAAAAAACCCCAGCTGAAATTCAGCCGGAGTTTACTTTTCCTGTTATTCAATAATCTGCATCCCAGGCCGCATCCCCCAAGGATTTGACGCATCAATATGATCATAGAAAAGAATCCCATCCGTATGATCAATCTCATGCTGAGGCACAATCGCATTATAGCCCTTCAACCGGATTTTCTGCTTCTCAGAATTTTTATCATAGTACTCAATCGTCACGCGGGCATGACGCGGAACAAAGCCAGGGACTTCACGATCCACCGAAAGACAGCCCTCGCCAGTCGCAAGCGCCGCTTCCTCCACAGAATGACTGATGATACGGGCATTGTACATGACCGTATTGAGCGAGTATGGCACTGCTGGCGCGATTTCATTCCCATCATCATCGAACGTCGGCTCGTTTGGCACAAGCACCGCCAGAATGCGCTTTGAGATGTCAAGCTGAGGCGCAGCCAGGCCAACCCCCCCGCGCAGGTCCATCTCCTCGGAAATCACAGGATCCTGCGAATTCCGCAGAAACTCCAGCATTTTCTCGCCCAAGGCGATATCCTCGTCAGACAAAGGAAGCGCAACAGGTTCTGCAACCTCACGCAGCGTAGGATTACCCTCACGGATAATATCGTTCATATCAATTAAATGATTCGGTTGAATAAGTTTTTCTTGAATAGTCATAACAAAATTATAGCACATTTTTGCGCAACAAAACGGGTCAAAACCCTGCAAAAAACAGTATTTTCTGCTATAATTGAAACATGACTGAAAACTTAGAAAATGAAGAGTTGGCAAGGAAAACTCTTGCGGAATTAAATAAAAAGGCTGGCGAGTATGACGCGTCGCAGATTCAGGTCCTAGAGGGCCTAGAAGCTGTTCGTCTGCGTCCGGGCATGTACATCGGCTCAACCAGTAAAGAGGGCCTGCATCATCTGGTCTGGGAAATCGTCGATAACTCCATTGACGAGGCACTGGCCGGCTTTGCGACTCATATTGAAGTTTTCATTGAAGCGGACAACTCGATTACCGTGGAGGATGACGGGCGCGGGATTCCAGTGGACATCCAGGAAAAGACGGGGCGTCCGGCGGTCGAGACGGTCTTCACGGTGCTCCATGCCGGCGGTAAGTTCGGCGGCGGCGGCTACAAAGTCTCAGGCGGCTTGCACGGCGTCGGTTCGTCGGTGGTCAATGCTCTGTCAACTACACTCGACGTGACTGTTCATAAAGACGGTAAAGATTATTATCAGCAGTACCATCGCGGGCTTGTCCGGGATGACCTGAAAGTCATCGGCACGACTGACAAACGCGGGACAACCGTGCATTTCGTACCGGATCCGGAAATTTTTACCGAGACGACAGAATTTGACTACGACAAACTAGCAGTGCGTGTGCGTGAGCTGGCATTTTTGAACCGCGGCCTGCGGATTTCCATCACAGACAGACGTGAAGGCCACGAGAAGAACCATGACAGCTTCCACTATATCGGCGGCATCAAGTCTTACGTCAGCTACCTGGATGAAAACAAAACCGTCATTTTTGATGACCCGATATACACCGAAGGCGAAATGGACGATATCGTAGTAGAAGTGGCCATGCAGTACACAGACACCTACCACGAGACCATTCTCAGCTTTGCCAACAATATCAATACGCACGAGGGCGGCACGCACGAACAGGGCTTTAGAACCGCGCTGACCCGTGTCATCAACAATTATGCCAAGTCCCAGAAAATTCTCAAAGAAAATGAAGACAATCTGTCAGGCGAGGATGTGCGTGAAGGCCTAACAGCCGTAATCTCGGTGAAGCACCCGAATCCTCAGTTTGAAGGGCAGACCAAGACGAAGCTGGGAAATTCAGAAGTTGCAGGCATTGTCAACAAGCTCTTTGCTGAAGCCCTGCAGACATTCATGATGGAAAATCCTCAAATTGCCCGCAAAATCGTGGACAAAGGAATGCTGGCCAGTAAAGCACGTCTGGCGGCGAAGCGCGCACGTGAAGTCACGCGGAAGAAGTCCGGCCTGGAAATTTCCAACCTCCCCGGAAAACTCGCCGACTGCTCGTCAAATGACCCCAAGCAAACAGAGCTTTTCATCGTCGAGGGTGACTCTGCCGGCGGCTCGGCAAAATCCGGCCGTAACCGCGAGTTTCAGGCGATTCTGCCGATTCGAGGCAAGATTTTGAATGTCGAGAAAGCAACCATGGACAAGATTCTGGCCAATGAAGAGATTCGTTCGCTCTTTACAGCGATGGGAACCGGCTTCGGCGCAGATTATGACTTGACGAAGGCGCGTTACCACAAGCTGGTCATCATGACCGATGCCGATGTGGACGGGGCGCATATTCGGACATTGCTCCTGACTCTGTTCTACCGCTATATGAAACCGGTCGTTGAGGCAGGTTACGTCTATATTGCCCAGCCGCCGATTTACGGCATCAAGGTCGGCTCAGACACGAAAGAGTATATTCAGCCGGGCCCCCGCCAGGAGCAGGAGCTGCAGGAAGCTCTGGCGCGCTGGTCAGAAGGCCGCTCGAAGCCAAGTATTCAGCGTTATAAAGGTTTAGGTGAAATGGACGACCATCAGCTCTGGGAGACGACCATGGACCCGGACAACCGCCTGATGGCGCGCGTGTCAGTGGATGACGCCGCAGAAGCAGATAAGGTTTTCGACATGCTGATGGGCGACCGTGTGGAGCCGCGCCGTGAGTTTATTGAAGAGAATGCAAAATATTCGACAATTGATGCTTAAATGATGAAAAACAAATTCGTAACTGGGTTTGTTTTTTTAGTTGCGGAAAAGTTTTTGAAAAATTTACAGTAATGTTCATGAAAACAAGTCATTTTCCTTGACAAAAGATATTTTTAGGACTATATTACTAATAGTATTAATTAATAATGTAATTAGAAAAGAGTAGTAAAATGGATTTTCAACAATTAGCCGAAGAACTGATTCGCACAATCAGAAGCCTGAACAAATCAAGCTTTGTGATGGACCTTAACCGTTACGCCAAAGGTGAAATGCTGGTGCTGAATTACCTTTATCAGCATCAGGAGGAATTAATCGTGCCGGGCGATATCAGTAATTTTACAGGAACCAGTTCAGCACGTATTGCCACGATTTTGGGCTCACTGGAGGAGCAGGGCTATCTGACGCGTGAAATTGACCGGACAGACCGCCGTAAAATCCTGGTGGCGCTCACTGAGAAGGGTGAAACCGTTGCGCGGACGCATCACGACTTCATGCTCAATCGCTTGGTCAGTGTGCTTGAATATATGGGTGAAAATGAAAGTCAGCAGTTCCTGCAAAGCATCAAGACTTTCGTAGAAGCCGGCAAGCTGGTTTTACAGAAGCAGGAAATGGAAAAGGAAGAAGAGAATGCCTGAAGTAATAGAAAAAGATTACAATATTGATATTCACGGCCGTCATTTCAGCCGCTGGCTGATGCTGCTTTTGATTCTGGTCGGTACTTTCGGCTCAATGCTGATGCAGACCTCATTGGGGACGGCAATTCCGACCCTGATGAAAGATTTCAATATCTCTATGTCAACGGCACAGCAGGCCACAACCTGGTTTCTGCTGGCGAACGGCATCATGGTGCCGATTTCCGCCTACATGGCAAATAAATTCCGGACGCACTGGCTTTACGTGGGAGCTTATGTCATTCTCCTGGCCGGAATGTTCATGGCCTATTCAGCTCCGACTTCACAATGGTGGATTTTCCTGGCCGGGCGTATGTTCCAGGCAATTGCGGCCGGTATCACAATGCCGCTGATGCAGGTCTGTCTGGTGAACATGTTTTCGCCTAAGCAAATGGGCGCAGTGATGGGAATCGGTGGTATTGTCATCGGCTTGGCACCCGCAATCGGTCCGACCTTTGCCGGCTGGCTGATGTCTTCCCGCCATGTTTTTCTGGGGATTGTGCTTCCGGCTTCCTGGCGGACGATGTTCATGGTGCCGATGGTCATTGTTGCGATTGTAACTGTTCTGGCTGTGTTCTTCATGCGTGATGTGGTGCCGAATCGTTCTGTGAAGCTTGATTTCTTGTCGCTCTGGCTCTCATGTATCGGCTTCGGCCTTTTCCTGCTGGGCTTTACAAATGTGGCAAGCAGCGGCTGGACAGATTTTGGAACAGTTATTGTGCCGATTGTCGGCGGAATTATCGTTATTCTTGCCTTTATCAACCGACAGCTTAACCGGACGAATTTTCTTTTGTCACTGCTATTTTTAATCGTTGGCGCCGCACTTGTGATTCTTGGAATTGTCAACCTTCCAGCTAAAGGAGTTACAGACTTCTATGCTGCGATTATCCCGATTGTTTCCGGCCTGACTTTGATTCTGGCATTTTTCACAAGAAAACTGGAACTCAAAGACCCTTTCCTCAATGTACGTGTCTTCCTGAATAAGCAGTTCGCTTTGACGACGATTGTCATGGCCCTGTCTACCATGGCAATGATGGGCGTGGAAATGATGCTGCCGCTGTATTTGCAGGAAGTCAAAGGTTTATCAGCTTTTAATTCAGGACTCGTTTTACTGCCGGGTGCTTTGATGATGGGCGTGGTCTCACCCCTAGCGGGCGCGGCTTATGACAAGGTCGGAGCGAAACGCTTGGCCATCCTCGGATTTGCCATTCTGGCAATTGGAACCTTTCCATTTCTATTCTTCGGGGCTTCAACACCAGACCATTTTGTGACAACCCTTTATGGACTACGCATGTTCGGTGTCGCCATGGTCATGATGCCGATGACAGCCTCAGCCATGAACGCCCTGCCGGTGGCGGAAGTCGCAGACGGGACAGCTTCAAACTCAACCGCACGTTCAGTGGCTTCGGCCATTGTTGTCGCCTTGCTTTCATCGGTTGCTCAAAACGTGATTACAAACAATTCACCCGCAACCAGCCTTGCCAAGACTGACCTCATTGACTTTGCGCACAAGATGATTGATGCAATGCTGAACGGCTATCACGCATCATTTATTATCGGATTTGCCTTTGCCGTTGTCGGCCTGGTTATCAGCTTCTTCCTGAGAAGCGGCAAACACGGCCGTGCCGAAACTGAAATCAGCCAGGCACAAGCCACAGAGGAGGTGAAATTATGATTATCATCATCATTGCAATCTTTACACTGCTAACCTTTTTCAGCTTTATGTTCATCAAAAGCTCGACTACAAGGTGGATAGCAGGCGGAATCAGCTTTATCTGCCTCGGCTTATCTGTCGCTCTGCTGACCTTTCACATTACTGAGCATTGGGGAATGAAAGAAGTCACACAGACTCGCACACAGGAAATATACTCAACAGGTCCTTCAGCTATGTCTTTCGGCCTATTAATCACGCAGAAAATGGGCGAGCAGACTATTCTCGTCTATAAAACTTCAACGGACGCGAAGACTTCAGCCATGTCAGCACAACTTAACACAGATTCAACAAGCACAACATTCTTGAAAGACAACGCCGCTTTAAAAAATACAAAATCGTCTTATAAAATGGTTGACGGCGGTTCAGCGCAGCTGGTAACGAGCACGACCAAACGTAAATTCTCCAGCAGTTTCACGGAACTACTTTTCGGCTTCGGCGGCGAGCAAAATGAAATCGTCAAAGCAAGCAAAACCGCAGTGCTGCCGAAAGACTCCTGGCTTGTCCTGACCGCTGAGCAGGCAAAAACATTAGAAGCAAAGCAGGCAGAACTTGAAAGCCAAGCCGCACAGGCACAGAAACAGCTTCAGACCGCTCTCGCAGCTGCCCCGACAGCAGAAGCCCGTGCAGCAATTGAGGCTCAAGCCAAGGCAAAAATGAGCCCGGCAGCTCAGATTGCTCAGATTAAGCAGCTTCTAGGAATTTCAGAGTAAAAATCTGAACGACTTCGCGTGAGATTTTAAATAGAATATTAGACAAATATTAAGGGAATGTGTTGAAATGTAAAGAATTAGTACAATAATTTGCATTTTTGAGCAGCATGTGTTATAACTAGGTTGTTCAAATAATACCTAAACAAAAGGAGCGAACATGAAGAAAAAATACAACTTTAAAAAAGCCGGCACATCTCTGTTTATGTTGGCAGGACTCGTTGCAACTCCACTTGCATCAGCAATTGCGAGTGTTCCTGTATCAGCAGACACTACTGTTTCTTATAACGACCAGGTCACCACTCCATATGGCTGGCATGACCCAGACGGCAAAATAACAGCTGATTGGGAACTTGCAGGTTCAAACGTCACTATTACTGTCTCTTCAGCAATGGTGAATGACTCTATTACATACAAGCAGCTCGTCGGTCTGAATAAAGGCGTCGGAGTAGCAAACGCTGGCGCTGATAAAGTAACGATTAAAAAATCAGGTGCTGTCGCATCAATCGTCTATTCTGGAAAAGACCTTGACTATAAGTTTCAAGCAGATGGCATATACACTTTAAGTTATACTGATGCAATCGGTAACAATGTTTCAATGATAATCATTGTAGTTCCATACGATGATTCAGTTGCAGCGATACCAGACCCAGCTACAATCGGGCAGATGTACCGTGTTTACAATCCGAACTCTGGTGAGCATTTCTATACAGCAAGCACTTACGAGAGAGACCAATTGATAAAAGTCGGCTGGTCTGATGAAGGAAATGCCTGGGTTGCTCCAGAAAAGAGCAATACACCCGTTTATCGTCTCTACAATCCAAATGCAGGAGACCATTTCTACACAATTGATAAAGCAGAAAGAGATCATCTGGTTTCCGTAGGCTGGAATTATGAAAACATCGGCTGGTATTCTGACGATGCGAAAACAGTTCCTGTTTACAGAGCTTACAATCCTAATGCTGTAACTGGTACCCACAATTACACAACCGGTGAATATGAGCAGAAGGTTCTTGTCGGATTAGGCTGGAAAGATGAAGGTACTGCCTGGTACGCTCTTAAGAAGTAAACTAAAATTCATACAGATAGCAAAAGCAGGTTTATAAAAATCTGCTTTTCTATTTGTCTGAAATTTGATTAAAACAATTAAGTTAATTTTTTCACTTTCATTTTCACCCAAAAAATGTTAAAATAGTGCTGTAAAGAAAACAATTTAAGGAGACAGAAAATGTCAATTATTACTGATGTTTACGCTCGCGAAGTCCTTGACTCACGTGGTAACCCAACTATTGAGGTAGAAGTTTATACTGAGGACGGCGGTTTCGGCCGCGGAATGGTTCCTTCAGGCGCTTCAACAGGTGAGCATGAGGCAGTTGAGCTTCGTGACGGCGACAAGGCGCGCTATGGCGGACTTGGTGTTCAAAAAGCAGTAGACAATGTTAATAACATCCTTGCTGAAGCAATTATTGGTTACGAAGTAACTGAGCAACAGGCGATTGACCGTGCGATGATTGCACTTGACGGTACGCCTAATAAAGGTAAACTCGGTGCGAATGCTATTCTTGGTGTTTCTATCGCGGCTGCACGTGCAGCTGCTGATGAGCTTGGTATGCCTTTGTACAACTACCTCGGCGGTTTCAATGCAAAACTGCTGCCAACTCCAATGATGAATATCGTAAACGGCGGTTCCCACTCCGACGCGCCAATTGCATTCCAAGAGTTTATGATTGTGCCGGTCGGCGCTTCTACATTCAAGGAAGCACTTCGCTGGGGTGCTGAAATCTTCCACACATTGAAGAAGATTTTGAAGGCACGCGGTCTTGAGACGGCTGTCGGTGACGAAGGCGGCTACGCTCCAGGCTTCAGCTCAACTGAAGACGGCGTTGAAACAATTCTTCAGGCCATCAAAGAAGCTGGCTATGAAGCCGGTGAAAATGGCGTGATGCTTGGTTTCGACTGTGCTTCATCAGAATTCTACAAAGACGGTATTTATGACTATACTAAGTTTGAGGGCGAAGGCGCTAAGAAGCTGACAGCTGCTCAACAAGTTGACTACATCGAAGAATTGGTAAACAAATATCCAATCATCACTGTTGAAGACGGTATGGACGAGAACGACTGGGAAGGCTGGAAGCTTCTGACTGACCGTCTGGGCAAGAAAGTTCAGCTCGTAGGTGACGACTTCTTTGTTACAAACACTGAATACCTTGCACGCGGCATCAAAGAGGGCTGCTCAAACGCGATTCTCATCAAGGTTAACCAGATTGGTACATTGACTGAAACATTTGAAGCCATCGAAATGGCCAAAGAAGCAGGCTTCACAGCCATCGTTTCACACCGTTCAGGTGAAACAGAAGATTCAACCATTGCTGACATTGCCGTTGCAACAAATGCAGGTCAGATTAAGACAGGTTCACTTTCACGTACAGACCGTATGGCAAAATACAACCAATTGCTCCGTATTGAAGACCAATTGGGTGAAGTTGCTCAATACAAAGGCCTGAAGAGCTTCTACAACCTGAAAAAATAATTCTATACTGAATAAATGACTCCCTTCGGGGAGTTTTTTTGTAATTTGATTTAATAAAGTCATAATTCCTTAAGAAATCAATTGATTTAAGTCACCCCTTTTGATATAATGAATTTGTCAAATACATTTTACATTAACTACAGTAATTAGCGAACACTGTAGGATTGGAGCAGCTATGCAGAATAAAATTCGTGAAATCAGAAAAATGCAGAGCCTGTCACAGGACGATTTGGCGCGGATTTGCCACGTTTCCAGACAGACCATCAATGCCGTCGAAAATGATAAATACGATGCCGAACTTTCGCTCGCCTTTAAACTGGCCAATGCGCTTGACGTCAAGGTGGACGAGCTTTTTACCTATGAGGTACGTGAAAAAGAGACCGATACCCTCTGGTGCGAAAAATACGCCTGCATTCTCTGGCAGACCGCCGGTATTCGGGAGAAGCAGTTGTGATTAAACTGAGTCAGGCAAGAATTGCGCTGACCTATTTTCTCGCGGCTACAGCGACTGAGCCGAAACTGCGAGATTTAGGCTTTGTAGCCGGGAAGAAAATCGAGCTGCTGAATCGGACGGCGGGCAATGCGATTGTCCTCATTGCAGGCACACGGCTGGCAGTGGACCTGGAAACCCTTGATAAAATCTGGGTTGACGAGAAGCAGTCGGTAGAAGAGAAGCTGGTTGACTTATCCGCTCTGAATCCCGGCGAGACCGGCATTGTCAGAAAAATCGAGACAGACTTTGCGACTAAGCACCGGCTGATGGACATGGGCGTGACGCGCGGCGTAAGCATTTTTGTGCGCAAACTCGCCCCGCTCGGCGACCCGATGGAACTCCACCTGCGCGGCTACTCACTGAGCCTGCGAAAGCAGGATGCAGGACTCATCAAAGTTGTCCGTGAAGACGAGAGAAAGCCAAGCTCTGAGAACGAGCTTCAGGAATGAATATGACAATAATTGCACTTATCGGAAATCCCAACTGCGGGAAATCCAGTGTTTTTAACATTTTAACCGGCAGCAGCCAGCAGATAGGCAACTGGCCGGGCGTCACGGTGGAGCGCAAGTCAGGCCTATATAAGCGCGATAAAACGCTAGTGATTCAGGACTTGCCCGGCATCTACTCGCTGTCGCCCTTTTCACCGGACGAGAAGGTCTCGCGAGACTACCTGCTGCAGACCCCGCCCGACGCAGTGCTCAACATCATTGACGCCACAAACCTTGAGCGCAGCCTCTACCTGACCTTACAGCTGCTCGACTTCGGCATACCCATGGTCGTTGGTCTCAACATGATGGATTTGTTAAAATCCTCAGGCAGGAAGATTGACGCCGAGAAGCTCAGTTATAGCTTAGGCGTGCCAGTGCTTGAGATGTCGGCGCTAAAGAATCAGGGCATCGCCGAGGCAGTGGATTGCGCTAGACGGGATGCTGCTGTGGCTGAAGTTCATTACGACGCGCGCTTAGAAGCGGCATTGTCAGAAATATCCAATGTGGTCAGAATTGATAAAACTGTCCGTTTTCCTGCGCTGGCAGCCTTTGCTGAAGACGAGCTGACGCTGGGCGGAAACGAACTGACAGCCTCACAAGAAAAGGAAATTCGCGAGATTCGCAGCATCACAGAGAAAATCTTCGGTGACGAAGCCTCTGAAATCCTTGTTAATGAGCGCTATGCGCTGATTAGCCAAATTGTGCAGCTGGTAGTAAGCGATTCAGGCCGAAGCGAAAGTATCACCGACAAAATCGACCAGATTGTCACTTCCAAGTGGCTGGGCCTGCCGATTTTCATTTTTATTATGTGGCTGGTTTACTTTTTGTCGATTCAAACAGTGGGCGGTCTAGCTACGAATTGGCTGAATGACCATCTTTTCGGTCAGATTGTGCCGGATTTTCTGAGCCAGCTGATGACGCAGATTCAGATTGTAGGCTGGCTGCAGGATTTGGTGCTGAACGGCATCGTGGCGGGTGTTGGTGCAACGCTGGGATTCATTCCGCAGATTTTCGTGCTTTTCCTGCTGCTGGGAATACTGGAAGATTCAGGTTATATGGCGCGTGTAGCCTTTGTCATGGACAGAATTTTCCGCCGTTTCGGGCTATCTGGCAAATCTTTCATCCCGATGCTGATTGCGTCCGGCTGCGGTGTGCCTGGTATCATGGCAACGCGTACGATTGAGCAGGAGCGAGACCGGCGTATTACGATTATGGTGACAACCTTTATGCCATGCTCGGCCAAACTGCCGATTATTGCGCTGATTTCAGGCGCCTTTTTCCGCGGCAATCCCTGGGTGGCGCCAAGTGCGTATTTTCTGGGCATCGGTATGATTATCATCTCCGGCATCCTGCTGAAAAAACTGAAAATGTTCTCGGGCGACCGCTCGGCTTTTATCATGGAGCTGCCGAATTATCACCTGCCGCAGGCCTGGACAGTTCTGAAATACGGCTTTGACAAAGCAATGAGCTTCGTCAAGCGGGCAGGGACGATTATTTTCGTCATGACAGTGTTCATCTGGCTCTTCTCGAATTACAATTTCCGGTTGCAGGCCGTATCGCCGGAGAAGTCGATGCTGTCTGACTTCGGCCGCCTGATTGCCTGGATTTTCGCACCGCTCGGCTTTGGCGACTGGAAGGCAACAGTGGCTGCGATTACAGGTCTCGCGGCCAAAGAGACGATTGTCGGGACGCTGGGCGTGCTCTATGGCGGCGGACAAAAGCTGACACAAGCATTCGCCGGACATTATTCGGCAGCGGCCGCCTATTCCTTCCTGACTTTCAATCTGCTCTGCGCGCCTTGTATCGCGGCCATTTCCACCATCTTTAAGGAAATGGGCTCGGTCCGCTGGGGCCTGCGAGCCGTCGGCTTTCAATGTCTGGTCGCCTATGTCATGAGTTTTATTATCTATCAGTTTGCCCGGCTCCTCACAAACGCTCCTGACCTGCTAACATTTCTAGCAGTGCTCGTGTTAATCGGCGGACTTTATTTAACATTTAGACCTATACCGAAGGAGGTGCTCACATGAATTTCCAGTCAATTGTATTGTTTCTTTTCATCGCAGCTGCAGTGGCCTATGGAATCTATGATATTCTGAAGTCCAAAGGCGCCTGTGACGACTGCGAGGTGGCAAGCTGCCCCGCACATACAGGAAGAAAAAAGATTCAACAGTAATTTCCCCTGTTGGATCTTTGTATTATCTTGAAGTATTCAGTCATGCATAAATCTAATCTTGTGATTTGGAGTCTAATAAAAAGTTTCAATATATCCAATTTCTTTCGCAGCCTCAGAAAAATCTTCCACTTCTGAAATTCCGCTTTCAGAGAGAAGAAAAGTTTTGTCGCAAAAATGCTCGATTTCTTTTAGATTATGCGACGTAAGAATTATGATTTTCTGTGTAGAAATCTCTTTTACAACCTCATAAACTTTTGCCTTAACAGCGACGTCCAATCCGCTGAAAAGCTCATCAATGATTAGAACATCTGATTCAACAGAAAACGAAAGAATTGTCGCAAATAACTGCTTCATTCCAAGGGAGTATTTCCCAATTCTTTTCTTTTCAAATTCATTCGCGGAAAATAATGCCGAAAACTCAGCTGCACGTGCTTTTTCGTTCTCTGATAGAATTGAATAATAGTCGGCAGACCTCAAACTTTCATCAAAATGTTCTACATCTGGCAAATATGCCACTCTGCCAGACGTAATTTCTCCCTGAGAAATCTTGATTTCTCCTGAGAGACCTGAAAACAACGTACTCTTTCCAATCCCATTACGCCCAATCAAACCATAAAGCCCGTTGCTTAATAATTCGAAACTGAACGGTTCAATATCCGGAAGCTTTAGATTAATAATTTTTAACATTTTCAAATTCTCCGAATCTTATGTTTTTTCAGTAAAAGATTTGCGGCAAAATAGCAAATGATACTCATTAACGTCAAATAGATAACACCTACCATAAGAGAATTTTTTCCGAAAAGATAAAACGGATTGCACAGGAGTTCTCGCGGATTAAGGTAGCTCATCGGCACATAGGGACGTATGAATTGTACAGATTTTTCATCTGCGACCAGCGACCAGCCGATGATTAAGACAGCTAGTAGACCTACTACAACCAAACTTTTCTTGAATATAGTGGACAAAAAGGCACCAATTGAAGATAAAAAAATTAAAATTAGCAGAAGATAAAGCAAAGAAATGAGAATGATTTCACCATTTGGAATGGCCATGTTATCTACTTTCCAGCCCGAAGTTTCCACATCTCTTGCAGTTTTTGCAAAGTTTATCAAAAATCCAGGGTAGTTTAAATCGCCAAATCCATTCATAAGACCAACAATAACAATGTCCATGATACCTACGATTAGAAGCCAGCCAAAAGTCACAACCACAGCTGCTATTACCTTATGGAACAAACTTTTCTTCCTAGGAATTTTCGCAAAATCGTAAAAAAGGAATTCTTTGTTTTCAAAGTACGTGGAGATTTGAACAGAAACCAGTACTGAAAAAATCATCAGATATATACTAGTAAACATACTATAGAGTGATGCATTAATGAAAGCTCCAAAAGCTCGGATCTGAGCGCCCGGCTCTAATTCAAAGTCTAAATGCCGACTTTTTACCAGGTTGTAGTAATTTATATTTTGTTGAAGGATTGCATTTTGTTCTTTAAATTGAGGATCATCTTTGCCATGCTCCAAAAGTTGATGGTCTAATTGGTTCTGTAGTTTAAAATAGTCATTAAAATGATTGGATTTCAGTGCCTCTATTTGTTGGGTATAAGTTTCTATATTATTTTTAGTCTCACTTTTCAAATCTTCCGGATAATCTATTTTTTGAAGTGATTCTTCAGCCTTTGAAATTCCATACTTGATTTCCCCTACCTTATTTTGTTTAAATGAATCAACGTTCATCGAGGAATTGAGAATAAAAAGATGCGTACCTATCAACAACAGAGCTAGTATTGCAAATACTATTAGGTTTTTCTTGTTGTAAACAAATTTTTTTAGTTCAAATCCTGACATGTTATCTCCCCTCGTTGTCCCCAAAAGTGTTCACCCTATATATAATAATCGGACGCACAAACAAACAAGTTCATGCGTCCGAAAATTCAATTAAAATACATTATAGTAGAATTTCCAGTAATTTTTCTCAGTCATACCCTCATATGTAACTCGGTGGTATGGTTGGATTTCTTTGTATCCGTTTGGACATCTCAAATCTTTGTATGTAGTGCGGTCATATACAACATGGTTATTTGCAATGTTCATCCAGCGTTCATCTCGAACCTGCCCTATCCAGACACGAGGTGTTGGTGCATCGGCGTTTACAACATTTGCAATCTGGAATCCAGTACTGCCAATTGCTGCAAGACTTACAGCTGCTACCAAGATTTTGTTTTTCAAGTTCAACTTCTTCATTGTGCTTTCCTTTTCCATTGCATTCTGCAATTTTCTGAGAGTGAAGTAAGTTTTTATAGAAGCAGAGACTTACAGGGTGATTTAAGTTTTCCTGAAAACTTTTTTAATAAACAAGAAGTGAGCTTTATTCGCGGATTTCGTCAATCCGCTGCGACAATTCAATTTTGATGTAGCGCCTCACTTTCAGAAAGGATAGAGGCCTCTATCTTTCATTTATAATCTGCAGATTATGATTTCAAGTATTAACAAAGACTTATCAACTTACTAAATTTCATTTGAGTTATAGTCCAAAGAAACACTAGAAAATAATTGTTGGATGAGCTAGAAATTTTAAGGTTACAAAGAACGCAACTGAATAACCCAAAACCCTTTCACTAGGAATCAGGAATGCTAGTAATTTCCCGATGTATATCTAATCACCAAACCCTGTAGTGATAATCCGTTTCATTTACCATGGTAACTCCCTCATACCACCTTTGAAATATCATACTTGCAAGTGCATAATCATGTGGAACTCTCAGCTGAATATAACTTCTCCATTCTTCAATGAAGCTGTTATTGCCATGCTTCTGCCTTCAAAGGAAAGAAGTCAAGAAGTGCTACAGCAAGAATGACAGACATCGATATTTTTACTAATGGTCTACGCATTTTAAGCCTACTTCTAAGAGCTCTAACCGCCACAAGCAAAGCATTGAAAGCCTTCTCATGAAAAGTTTATCATTGTCTAATCAAAAAGTCAAGAATTTTAATTTATAATCAATTAAATGAGAATGTAACAAGTGGCGTATAAGTATTACGATGAAGAAAATTGGATGCCGAGCGATAGAACAAATGATTTATCACAGATAAAGAACCGCAAATTGTAAAAAAGCCCGTACAGCACTAATTCCCCTAACATAACGGGGTATTGGCCGAACAAGCTTTTAAGATTTTATGTCTTCGGAGCGGGAAAACCTGAAATGATTTTTAAATAAACTCTTCTCAATCATGACCAGTTTGATTCCGCTAGCTCTGACAGTACTGATGGCAAGAGTAATATCTCACAGATTCCGAGAATCTGAGTATAGGGAGCTGTTTGTAACAAAAAAAATAGGGACTATCGCGTCTCTATTTTTCGTTTATAATCTGTGATTTGTTCACTTTCCAAGTCGCTGAAGAGCGCATCGAAAGCTGGAATCTGTATGCCCGGATATTTCTGCTCCAGCGCCGTTTTCACCAGACGATAGGCCAGTCTGGGATTACGCGACAGAATCGGGCCGTGGAAGTAAGTGCCGAAAGTATTCTTGTAATGAAGCCCTTCGGTGTTATCGTCAGGATTGTTGCCGCCGCCGTAAATGACGCGCCCGAGCGGTTTTTCGTCGCCGGCCAGATAGGTGATGCCTGAGTGATTCTCGAAACCATAGTAAGTCTCGTCGAATTCATCGTTGTGCGTCTCAATGTCGCCGATAAAGCGGTCGTTGCCGAGGTTTTTCGTGACATGTGGAAGAATACCGGTACAGGTGATTTTTTCACCATTGGCTGCGATATAATACTGCCCGAGCATCTGATAACCGCCGCAGACTGTCAGCATCGGCTTTTCCGACTCAATGTAGTTTTTCAATTCTGCTGAGATATTTTTCAGCTCCTCAGCAATCACTTCCTGCTCGAAATCTTGCCCGCCGCCCCAGAAGACGAGATTGTAGTCATGACTGGCAAATGTGTCGCCCAAGGAGACGATTTCGAAAGTACAGACTGCGCCGAGCTTTTCGGCCACGTATTTGAGCAGCAGCACATTGCCGTTGTCGCCGTAGGTGTTCATTAAATCGCCGTAAAGATGGGCAATTTTGAGACTGTAGGGATAATTCTCTGAATGGTCAGTTTGTAAGGAAATATAGGTCATTATTGCATTTCTCCGGAGATGTAGCCTGCTTTGGCAAGTGTTTCGCGGAATTCCAGCATGGCAGTGTAGGTCGCGAGCACATAGAGGTGCTCAGAAGAAGCGGATTTGATTTTTTCAAGCACTTCTGTGAGATTGTCTGATTCCTGCGCCTCTGGAAGCCCGGCAATCTTCAGTCGGCGCGCCATTTCTGCGTGTCGGACACCGCCAGTGTAGACTTCCTGGATATCCAGCGCCTTGAGCTGCTCAAAGTTGGTGTCCCAAATCCAGCTGGTGTCAATGCCGTCCGCATAGTTGGCGTTCAGCAGTGCGACCAGACCGAAGTTGTAGGGCGCCAGCGCCATCATATCCAGCGCCTGATTTGCGCCGACAGGATTTTTAATCAAGACAATCGTGACCTCTTTGCCGGAAATGTTCAGTGTCTCCTGTCGGCCGAAGACGGCCTTGGATTTCTCAAAGCCTGCCGCAATCTTATCCGTAGGAAGGCCGTAAAATTCTGCCACCGACACAGCTGCCAAGGCATTGTAAATGTTATAAAGGCCGCCGACGTTGATGGTATAGGGATTTCCGTCAATGACAAAACTGGAGGAAGTGTTACTGATATTTGTCAGTTCACTCAGGCGATAATCAAGCTCAGGCCGCTTGAAGCCGCAGTTCAGGCAGATGTAGTTTCCCAGGTCAGCATAAGTGTTCATGGTGAAGTCAAGAATATGGTGACAGCGCGGGCAAAGCACGCCCTCGGTGTTATAATGCGCCCGCTGGGGCTTATGATTCTCGTGAGCGAAACCGTAATATTTCACCGGATTTTTCAGCTCGCGTGAGTTGAAAATCGGCGAGTCGCCGTTCAGCAGCACAGTGGCCGCAGGCGCATTTCCCGCCCCCTTAACAATCAGGTCGTAGGTCGTATAAATTTCGCCGTAGCGGTCCATCTGGTCGCGGAAGATGTTGGTGAAGACGAAGAGGCTCGGCTGGATGTAGCTGGTGATTTTGGGCAGGCTGGCCTCGTCAATCTCAAGCACGGCAAACTGGCGTTTTCCGCCGGCAGATTTTTTGCCGTGCAGAAATGCCGCCGTGATGCCGGTAATCATGTTTGCGCCGGTCGGATTGGTTAAAACCTCGTACCCCGCTTCCTGTAGGATTCCGACGGTCAGCGCCGTTGTCAGCGTTTTGCCGTTGGTGCCTGTTACCACGATAATTTCGTAATCCTTCGTCAAAGCTGTCAATATCTGCGAATCAATCTTCAGGGCAAGTGACCCGGGAAAGGTGGACCCGCGGTGAAAAAACTTCTGCAGGATGAACTGGCTTGCGAGGCCAGCGGCTTTGGCAAAGGAGGATTTCAGTTTCATTTTTACATTATACTATATCCAAAACGATATTCAAGTAGAAAAGCCAAAATTTGAAAAATATTTAGTTTTATATTTGACAAAACTAAATAAAATGATATACTTGATTTGTTAGTTAATTTAATTCTAAACTAACGAAAATTGCATGCAAAATGGCTAGGTCCCCAGCAGAAAGACAGATGGCTGAAAACCTGGTCTATTACAGCGGGCACAAGCGAGACTCATATTTACTGAATAAAGCCGAGCGCTTGCGCGAACGTTATTCAAAACCGAGCGCTTGCGTGAACGTTATTCAAAGGAGACAAAAACATGTCTGAACAAACAAATGATTTACTAAACCTATTTTCAAAACTCCTGCGCAACCCAAAATTTATGATGGCCATGCACGTAGAATTAATGCGCAGCAAACTGCGTAACCCCGGAAACAGAAAAGGCGCCCAAGGACTCCTGATTGAACTCTGGAAACAAGACGGCCTGACCAACGCTGAAATCGCCGAACTGCTTGACATCAAGCCCTCCAGCGTAACCGCCCAAGTCAATCAGCTCTCAGAAGCCGGACTCGTCGAACGCCGAACCGACGAAAAAGACGGCCGTGTCAGCCGCGTTTTCCTGACAGAAGCCGGTAAAAGCGCCCAGAAAGAACACAGAGAGCATTACGACGAGATTTCAGAAGACATCTTCGCTGGCTTGACTGGCGAAGAACAGCAGCAGCTCAAAAGCCTGATTCAAAAACTCATAGACCTTCACGCAGGCGAAGACTGGGACTGGGAAAAATTCACCGGTCCAGCAGGTTTCCACGACTTCGGCCCTGGCTTCAATCCGCGGGAAATGCATCGTGCCATGAATGACCTGCGCCGTGCCGGCCATGACTTTAAACACGATTTGCGCCGACAAATGCGTGCTCACGGAGACCTTGGAGAATTCGGAAATTGGGGCTTCGGCCCAAATCCTAGAAATAAAAGTAAAAATGAAGACGAGAAATGGGATGATTTCTAAAACGCACAACTGATAAGCCGAAAGGCTTTTTTTTTGTACAAAAATATTAGCTAATATTTAAAGTGAATATCAGCTAAAATTATTTTAAAATATCGTACAAAATAATTGACAAAAATCAGCTAATATATTAAAATAAAAACATGCAAGTCACGGCAACAGAAATTAAGAATAATTTTGGAAAATACCTTGTCGAGGCACAAAAGTCAGACATTTCGATTACGCGCAATGGAAAAATCATTGCAATCTTGAAAAGCTTTGAACATGACAAATTCAACCAGCTGGAAAAATTAACCGGCATCATTGACTTACCGAAAAGCAAGAAAACAAAAAGCAGAAGAAAAGTCACTTCTCAAAAGAAAGTGCAAAAGAAAACGCAATAGAAAGACGATTTACAGGATGGAAATTAGAATTTTACTTAACACCGACGTTGCGCTGGATTTTCTGACGAAGAACGGCGAAAAGACAAAACAGGCCCAGATGATTATCCGCGAAAGCCTGCAAGGCCGCTATGAAGTCGTCATCACCAGCGAAACCGTCAGCGAAATCAATTACTGCATGCTGGAAGCCGGCATGACAATCGGCCAGGCTCGCGACTGCATGTCAAC
Source organism: Lactovum odontotermitis (assembly GCF_054658595.1). Taxonomy (NCBI): domain Bacteria; kingdom Bacillati; phylum Bacillota; class Bacilli; order Lactobacillales; family Streptococcaceae; genus Lactovum; species Lactovum odontotermitis. The sequence goes on along the minus strand of NZ_BAAGGQ010000002.1, from coordinate 6,061 downwards.
CCTCCTCAACCTGATTTCCGTCATTGACACAAACGAGGCAGACTGCCAGCAAGCCCTGTCCTACAGCAATGACCTGGAGTTTGACAATGTATTGACAGCCGAATCCGCCCGCCGTAACAAAATTTCAGCCATTGTGACGGATTCAAAGAACTATTTTGAAAACCTAGGACTCAACCTTTTCAGTCCGAAAGAATTTCTCGCCCTGCGCGTTTGAGCTGATATTTTGTACAAAAAACCTAATACTATCTAAAAAGAGAAGTTTCGGCTTCTTTTTTTAAATAAAACACTTGACAATTTTAGTTTACAGTTGTAAACTATAGTTATGCAACAAGAATTAAATATTTCGAACTCTGAGATGGTCATCATGCGCGTCATCTGGTCACTCGGCGAAGCCAAAGTCGAAGACATCATCCATCAAATCTCCAAACGCCAAGACTGGTCGCTGGCAACAGTCAAAACCCTGCTCGGCCGCCTCGTCAAAAAAGGCATGCTGGAGACCGAAAAAGACGGCCGCTGTTTCATTTACCGCCCAATAGTCGGCGAAGAAGATGCGATTCATCTTTTAACGCAGGAATTAATGGAGAAAATCTGCGCCACTAAACATGCCCAGGCCGTTTCAGACGCCATCGACATGGCCAGCCTCACCCCGCAGGACATCACAATGCTGACAGAAAAACTCCAACACAAAACAACCGTCGCAACCGTTGAGTGCAGCTGCCTAGACGACGACAAAGACTGCCACTGCAGGCACCACAAATAAAACCGAGCGCTCTCGTAAGCAGACCGCTGCGGCTTTAGCCGCTGACAGACCGTTTTCGACACTAGCGTGGCGCGAACGTTATTCAAAAACCGAGCGCTTGCGCGAACGAACGTTATTCAAACGAAAAAGGAGCAAACAAAATGACAAAAACAACCTACAAAATCGAAGGCATGACCTGCGAGCACTGTGCCCACCACGTAACCGAAGCCCTAGAATCAGTAACAGGCGTCAAATCCGCCAAAGTCTCACTCAAAAAAAATGAAGCAGAAGTCAAAGCAGACGACACAGTGACAACAGCCAGCCTAGAAAACGCCGTAGCCGCAGCCGGTTACAAACTGGTCAGCTGACATGCGCGCACAAAATTTTGTCATCACCGGAATGACCTGTGCAAACTGTGCCAACACAGTTTCAAAGGCGCTGAACGCATCTGACAAAGTTGAAGAAGCGACCGTCAATCTGGCAACTGAAAAAGCCCGCGTCATGGCCGCGGACGATTTTAGCGATGCCGCTATCATCAAGCTGGTCGAATCAGCCGGTTACGGCGCCATTGTCAACGATAAAGCCCATCAGGAGAAAATCCGCCAAAACCAGCTGCGCCACACACGCAATCTCAAACTGAGCCTGATTTTCAGCGTAATCTTGACCTTGCCGGTCGTTTTGGCCATGCTAGGGCAGATTTTCGACTGGTCAACCTTCATGTTCTTCCATCAGCCAGTAGTGCAGCTCGTCCTAGCCACACCTGTTCAGTTCATCATCGGCTGGCGCTTTTACCGCGGCGCCTTTCACGCTCTAAAAAACAAATCCGCCAACATGGATGTCCTCGTCGCCCTCGGCACAACAACCGCCTACATCTCCAGCCTAATCCTCGGCGTATTCATGCATCAAACAGACGCGCTGAACTTCGAGTCGGCCATGGTCATCATCACACTGGTCGTCATGGGCAAACTTCTAGAACACAATGCCAAAGAACGGACATCAAAAGCCATCACCTCACTGATGTCAAACCGTGAAAAAACAGTGCACACCGCTTCAGGCGACCGCAGCATTGAAAACGTCAAAACCGGCGAAACAATTCGCGTCTTTGCAGGCGAAAAAGTGCCGCTTGACGCAAAAATCCTCTCAGGCACCGCCTCCTTTGACGAGAGCCTCCTGACAGGCGAGTCGTTGCCGGCCGTGAAATCCTCCGGAGACACCCTATTCGAGGGCGCAGTCAACCTTGACGGCGAAATTTCCGCAAAAGTCTTGCACACCGTTGAAGACTCGACCATCGCGCGAATGGTCGAACTCATGAGCGAAGCCCAAGGCGCCAAGCCGAACATCCAAAAACTCGCCGACAAAATCTCCTCCGTCTTCGTGCCCGTCGTCCTCCTGATTGCCCTGCTGACCCTCATTTTGACCTATGTCCTGACGGGTGTTTTATTGACATCAATCATGCACGCAGTCGCAGTCCTGGTCATTGCATGCCCCTGTGCCCTGGGACTCGCCACACCAACTGCAGTGATATCAGGAACAGCATTAGCCGCCAAGCACGGCTTACTAATCAAAAACGCAAATGCTTTAGAGCAGGCTGCGCAGGTAGAAACAGTCTTCTTTGACAAAACAGGAACCATCACAACAGGCGAATTCCAGCTGGAAAAATTTGACGGCACAGACTTTGATTTCAAACTACTGGCCACCCTGGAGTCCCGCTCAAATCATCCGCTCGCCAAGGCAATCAGATATGATAAGCCACTGTTTGATGAAAAAGTCAGCGATTTCAAAGAAATAGCCGGCCGCGGCCTATCCGCCAGAATCAACGACACCCGTTACTACGCCGGCAACGACAAACTCATGTCAGAGATTAACGTCACAGTGCCCGAGACAAAAGACACCGTCATCTATCTGGCCGTGTCAGGCCAATTGCTCGCCAGTGCCGTCTTCAGCTCAGAACTCAAAACAGACAGCCTTCCAGCGATTGCCGCGCTCAAAACCCAGAACATAAAAACCATCATGCTGACCGGCGACAACGAAATCGCCGCGCGCAAAATACAATACGAAGTCCAGTTAGACGAAGTCAAAACAGGCCTATCACCCGAGCAAAAATCCGAAATTGTCCAAAATACGCCTAACTCCATGATGGTAGGCGACGGCATCAACGATTCCATTGCCCTCGTAGCCAGCACCGTCGGCGTAGCCATGGCCACAGGCTCTGACATTGCCATGGAAGCAGGTGACGTCACCGTCATCGGCGGTAAAATCGCCAAAATCCCTGAACTCATTGAAATCTCGCACAAAACCATGACAAAAGTAAAACAAAATTACTTCTGGGCCTTCATTTATAACCTGATTGGCCTGCCGCTTGCCGCTTTCGGCCTACTGAATCCCATGATTGCAGCGGCCGCCATGAGCCTCTCAAGCGTCTCCGTCATCACAAACTCACTCTTGCTCACCCGCAGCAAAGTAAAAAGCATTGAAAATGAATAAATTCAATGCTTTTTTCGTTTCCTCAGCCAGTCATAAGCCGCGAAAAGCAAGATACCGCCCGCAAAAGCCGCCATTCCAGCCTTCAGCCCATTAGGGAAAAACTTCAGAACCAGCCGATGCTCACCGCTCGGCGCATCAACTTTCATAAAACCAGACTGAGCACGCAGCAGCTCAACCGGCTTCCCGTCCAAAGTCGCCGACCAGCCCTTATCATAAGGCACCGTGAGAAAAAGCTGACCGTCAGAATCGGCGTCATAACTCAAAGCAGCTCCATTTTTAATTTCCTTTGCCGTGACCTTATTTGCACTAAGCTTGGCCATCGTCCGGCTATAAGTCGGAACATCCAGAATCCAAAAACTCGTGGCCGAAAAACTCACATAATCATTGTCCGGCCAGGACAAACTCACATCAATCGTCGTCTCATCCGCATAATAACCGAGATTGAAAAACTGCCCCGTATTATTTGTCGGCATCGAATATCTCGTCTTATCCGCCGTAATCTGCATCGTTTCAGCCTTTTTATTGCCGTAGCTCACATCCGGCACCTTAATATAAGCCTGCGAACCCGCCGGAATTTTCAGCTGATACTTCACAGAAATCGGCTCATTTTTCGTCTTGTCGCGGCTGATAGAAACCGTCCCGCCCGAAGCAAAACTCTGCACCCTGCCCGTCGCCTTTTCACTAAAACTATAAATCTGCCGGAAATACTGCTGCTCAGAACCCGCCAGCGCATTCACAAAATTCGTCTGACTCACCAAAGCATTCCCCGCCGCCATATTTGCGTCCTTGTACTTTCCCGGGACAAAAATGCCTAAAGATTGCGCATAACTATTTTTCGTCACATCAGACGGACCGTCAACCAGACCAGTAAAACCGTATTTCGAAGGCTGATAATCATTAATATTATATTGAACGCCGAAAATACTATCCATCAAGAGCGTGTTGCCGGGATAGCGCAGATTAAGATACAAACCATCAGTCTGGAAACCCAGCTCATTCATCACCGCACCAGAGTTTGAGTTGCGCACACTAGAAAATTGAGAAATCGTGTTGAAGCCGTATTTCATCCCATCATTTGCAGTATCCGGCGCCGTATTATCAGTCCGAGCCAGCCGCCCCCCACTGTCAGAATTGATACTTTCAGCCGCCAGCGACAATTTTTTCCGCTGTTCTTCATAATAAGTGCGCGACGCAAACGCCCATTCTTTCTGAACACCGGAAATCTGGTAGTAAGTATTGACACCAAGGTCCACACAACTAAAGAGAATGACAATCAGCGCGAAAAACCGGCTAGACAGATAAGCCCGTGCCCGTCCGAAAAATAAAATCAGAAAGGCAAACATCAGCAGCCCAGTCAACACCGCCAAATAAGATTTCACATAGGCATAATGCTGACTGACAATGACCGCAATAAAAGCCGCCGACAAGAAAATTGCCCCCGCCAGAACCGGCCAGAACCTGAACTCGCCAGCCGCTTCATGCTCCAGAAATTCCAGCGCCAAAATCACAATCAGCAGCGAAAACAGAAAACTATAACGATGCAGGAACATATTCGGCGAATGGAAGCCCTGCCAGGCCAAGTCCAGCCACTTAAAGTAAAAACTCGCAACCAGAACTCCCAGCAGGACAAACATCCCCGCCTTCAAGCGCCAAGAAATCCCGCGAACCAGAAAGAAGCCTACCGCCAAAATCAAAGGCAGCAGCCCCGCATAAATCATCGGCACCGCCCCGAACTGCGTCGTATCATAACTCCCCACAAAACTCTTGGCAAACACATCCAGAGCCCAAGACTTTTCCGTCAGCAGCCCAGTAATCGCCGAAAAATCCTGACCATTCGCCTTCAAGTCCAGATACATCGGCAAAAGCATAATCAGACTCGAAACCGCGGCCAAAGCAGAAGTAATCAGAAAATCCGCCAGCACCCGCCATGACCAGCCAGCGGCCAAAAAGCGAACCAGAAAATAAAGCCCCACAAAAATAGCAATCATGAAGCCGAAATAGTAGTTTTGAATGAACAAAATCACCAGACTGACAAAGTAGAGCCAGCGCCCCTCGCCCGCCAGAATCCGATGCAGCCCCCAAATAATCAGCGGCAGCCAGATAAACACATCCAGCCACATAATAATCTCAATCTGACTCGTCAAAAAGCTCATCAAAGAATAAGAAAGCGCCAGCGCCAAAACCAGCCACCTATTAACTTTCCTATATATATGACTAAAACTCACAAAAGCCGACAAGCCAATCGCGCCGAACTTAAGCAAAGTAATCAAATAAAGCGCATCAGGCATAGTTTTTGCATCAAAGAAATAACTGATGACCAGGAAAAAACTTCCCATATAATAAGAACTAAACGCATAAAGATTAAGACCCAGCCCGCTCGTCCAAGTATAGAGCAACCCGCCGCCCTGATGCAGCAGACGGCTGAACAAAGCATGCGCACCGACATACTGATGATAAGCATCTCCCGCAAGCACAGAAGTTTGACTCCCCCAGTAGATCCCATTGGCCAGATAAGCCAGAGCCACGATAAACAAAGGAAGCGCAAAAGAAAGCAGAAGAGCAAGACGATTCTTTCGAATGAAGTTTAACATAGCAATATTATAGCAGATATTGAAGAAAACTGAGAAAATGTGATAACCCTAACCCCCGTCTAATCACCGCCTCTGAGTTTAAGGACAAAGCAAGGGGATTTGTCCACGGAAATTATGACATAATTTTTGACAAATGGTGTGGGAGTTTGCTATACTATAAAAGTTGTCTGAGGGAACCGCCGCAAGGCGGGAATTGTGAGGCAGCAGGAAAGTTTCGAAAACAAAGTTTATTCTTGACAAGGCCATG